>JBKJVY010000050.1:0-8231 GCA_046717185.1 Thermoanaerobaculia bacterium | reverse complement strand
CTCGCCCTGCCCCTCATCATGATCTTCTCGGTCGGTTCGCTCTTCGTGGCCGGCTACCTCATCTCGTGGGTCCTCAAGAAAGACACGGGAACCCCCGAGATGCGCGAGATCTCGAACGCGATCAAGGTGGGGGCGGAAGCCTTCCTGAAGAGGCAGAACACGACGATCGTTCTCCTGGCTGCCCTCCTGGCTGGGGTCATCTTCCTCCTCTACGGGTTCGTGCGGTCGCACCACGACTTCGACCCCGTCCCGACGGCGCTTCTTCTCGCTTTCTGGACTACGCTCTCCTTCCTGCTCGGAGCGGCCTGCTCGGTCATCGCGGGCTACATCGGAATGTGGATCTCGATCCGGGCGAACATCCGCACCGCGTCGGCCGCGCGAAGCTCGTTGAACGACGCGCTGCGGATCGCGCTGCGAGGAGGCGCGGTCTCGGGTCTCTTCGTCGTCGCGATGTCGCTCTTCGGCGTCGGAGGCCTCTACTGGCTCGTGAGCCGGTTCACGGACGTCCCGGCGGGGCAGATTCCTCTCCTCATCGTCGGGTACGGGTTCGGTGCGTCCTTCGTCGCCCTCTTCGCGCAGCTGGGAGGCGGCATTTTCACGAAGGCCGCCGACGTGGGGGCCGACCTTGTCGGCAAGGTCGAGGCCGGCATTCCCGAGGACGACCCCCGCAACCCCGCGGTCATCGCGGATCTGGTTGGAGACAACGTGGGCGACTGCGCCGGCCGCGGCGCGGATCTCTTTGAGTCCACGGCGGCCGAGAACATCGGCGCCATGATCCTGGGGGCGACCCTCGCCGCGGCGGCCGAGCGCGCCGGGATGGGGTTCGCCGCCGGGATCGTCGGGGTCATGATGTTCCCGCTCGTGGCGCGGGCGTTCGGACTTCTCGCCTCGATCGTCGGGATCTTCATCGTGCGCACCCGGGAGGACCAGGACCCGATGCAGGCATTAAATCGCGGCTACTACGTCGCGGCGGCGCTCGCAATCGGCGGCTTCGGCCTCGCGACGCGCTGGCTCCTCTACAACCCGTCCGCGCCCGACGCGTGGTGGAAGTTCTTTCTCTGCGGGATCATCGGCGTCCTCACTTCCGTCGCATTCGTTTACATCACCCAGTACTACACGGAATATAAGTACCGGCCGGTCCTCGAGATCGCGCAGGCCTCGACGACGGGTCCCGCAACCAACGTTATCGCGGGCATCGCGGTCGGGCTCGAATGCACGCTCCTGCCGGTCATCGCGATTTCGTTTGCCATCCTCTCGTCGTTCAAGATCGGCGCGTGGGCCCTCCCGGGCGGCGGGCTGTTCGGGACCGCGGTGGCAACCATGGGAATGCTCGGCACCGCGGCGTACATCCTGGCCATGGATACGTTCGGCCCGATCACCGACAACGCCGGCGGCATCGTTGAGATGTCCCGCCAGCCGGAGGAAATCCGGCGCAAGACCGACCGGCTCGACGCCGTGGGAAACACGACGAAGGCCCTCACGAAGGGCTACGCGATCGGGTCGGCGGCGCTCGCGGCTTTCCTGCTCTTCTCGGCGTACCTCGACGAGCTCCGGAACTACGGGTCCCCGCTGGAGGCGGTGAACATCGCGAAACCCGAAGTCTTCCTCGGCGGTTTGCTCGGCGCGATGCTCGTCTTCTTCTTCTCCGGTCTCGCGATCAAGGCCGTCGGGAAGGCGGCCGGCGTCGTCATCCAGGACGTGCGCGAGCAGTTCCGCGAGCACCCGGGCATCATGCAGGGGACGGAGAAACCCGACTACGGGCGGACGGTGGACATCGTGACGCGCGGCGCGCTCAAGGCGATGATCGCTCCGGGGCTCGTCGCGGTCGGAATGCCGATCTCGGTCGGGCTCTTCTTCAAGCTCTTCGGAGTGGGGGCGGAGGCCGTGGCGGCGCTCCTGATGGTCGGGACGATCACGGGGATCGTCCTGGCCACCTTCCTGAACAATGCGGGAGGCGCCTGGGACAACGCGAAGAAGTACATCGAGACCGGTGCGCTCGGCGGCAAGGGCTCGGCGACCCACAAGGCAGCCGTCGTCGGCGACACGGTCGGAGACCCGTTCAAGGACACAGCGGGGCCGTCGCTCCACGTTCTGATCAAGCTCCTCGCGACGATCACCCTCGTGCTCGCGCCGCTGTTCATCTAGACGAACCGGCAGAGCACCTCGTTCGAGAGGAGAAAGCCGCGCTCCGTGAACCGGACACGGCCGTTCTCGCGTCGGAGAACGCCCGATTCGAACCAGCCGTCGTAGTCGGGGCCGAGAAGCGGGTCCCCTTCTTGTTCGATCCACGTCTCGATTTCCGAGGCCGGCACTCCCGCGCTCAACCGCAGCCCGAGCACGATCCGCTCTTGCGCCGCCTCCTCGGCGTTGACCGGTCGATCGAGGGCGATAGGCCGGTCCCCCTCCCCGAGACGGCTGACGTACTGCGCCAGGCCGGAGACATTCGCGCGACGCCGGTCCGACCAGAACTCGTGCGCCGAGACGCCCAGGCCGAGCGTCGGCGTGCGTGTCCAGTACTTGACGTTGTGGCGCGCCTCGCGCCCGGGGCGGGCCCAGTTGGAGATCTCGTAGTGTCCGAAGCCGAGGGCGGCGAGCATCTCCCCCGCTTCCAGCCAGGCCTCCGCCTGTTCGTCGTCGGACAGGTAGCGCTCCGGACGCGCCCGCCGGTCCTCTTCCATGGCCCGGGACTTCTCGGTTTCCAGCAGGTAGATCGATACGTGCTCGACGCCCGCCGCGGCGAGCTCCACGACGCTCCCGCGGAAGCTCCCCCGCGTCTGGCCGGGCAACCCGAGAATGAGATCGGCTGACAGGGAGAGCCCGATCCCCGCGAGCCGCTCGAGGGCGCGGCGAGCGCCCGCGGCGTCATGGCGCCGCCCGACCGCGGCGAGCTCTCCGTCGTCGAAAGACTGGACCCCGACCGAGACCCGGTTGACGCCCGCCGCCGCCCACGCGTCGCGAAGACTCATGGTCACGTCTTCCGGGTTCGCTTCGAGGGTGACCTCCGAGCCCGCTTCGAAGGGGAACCGCCTGCGAAGCTCCCCCACGAGCCTCGAAAGATCGTCCTCCGGGACGAGGGACGGCGTGCCGCCGCCGAGATACAGCGAGTCGAACCGGAACCCCGCGGTCTCCGGCTCGAGAAGCGCCGCCTCGCGGACGAGCGCCGTCAGGTAATCGTCCCGGCTCGAGTCATCCGTCGAGACGACGAACGCGCAGTAACCGCAGCGCGACCGGCAGTACGGCAGGTGGAGGTAGACGCCCGCCGCGTCGCTCACGTCGTCCGCCGCGGGCGAAACGCCTCTTCCGCTTCAGCCGCGAGCGCCCCGAAGGGGAAAACCTTCCCGAAGTTGCCCTCCTCGACGACCGGCGTGAGGTCCCGACCCGACTCGTCGATCCAGCGGGCCGCCGCGTGGAAGAGCGCGAACCGGTGTTCGTTCTCCTCTACCTCCCGAGCCCGCTCTTCGAGACGCGCCGCGGCCGCCGAGTTCCCGGGGGGCTCGGACGAGCCGACCGGCCGCGGCGGGATCGTCGCGAGACCGCGGCGCTCCGCTTCGTCGCGGAAAAGACTCAAACCCTTGCGGATTGCCGCCGGCCAATCGCAGTGGTGAACCGTCTCGAAGAATCGATCGGCCGAGTCGGGCTCGATCCGGGTGCGCGCCTCCACGAACCGGCGCCGCGCGTCCGGCACACCCAAGGCCGCAACCGGCGCAGCGAATCCGGCACCGGCCCTTCGAAGGCCGCCGAGGTACCGGTCGAGAAACGCGGGCTCGTCCGTCCAACCCGGGACGATCGGGAGGAGCCCTCCGGCGGGAAACCCGCGCTCGAGGGCGTCCGCGAGAGCCGGCGGAACGGGGTCTCCCACGCCCGGATTCCAGGCGAAGAGGACGACGCAAGCGCGACCAGGTCGCGCCGGCAGGCCGGACGGGTCGGGGTCGAGGAGATAGACCGGTCGGCCCGCGGCAAGAGCGCCCTCGGCGGCCGCGCGATACGCGCCCCGAATCTCCTCAACCGGCGAGCCGGGCCCGACGAGGACTGGTCCGGCCGTGCAACGCTCGAGCGCACGGACCCAGCCCTCCGCCCCCGCCGGACCGACGGCGACGCGTCCGGACGTGCGCCGAAGAACGATCGAGCGCTCGAGCGGATCGAAGCGAACGGCCGCCCCGCCGGCTTCTCCGGAGTAGGGGAAAGCGTGTGCCGCGACCCGGCGGCCCGCCACGTCGGACTCGACGCAGCGGACGACGGCGGTCTCGGAGGACTCGTACTCGATCACTTCCGCCGCGCGGAACGCGCTCTCCGGTATCGCGCGACGAGGTCGATCTCGACGTTGGCGCGGTCTCCCGGACTCCTTCGCGAGAGGGTCGTGCGCCGATAGGTCTCGGGAATCACCGCGACGTTGAAGTCGCGCGCGCGGCGCGACGCCACGGTGAGGCTCACGCCATCGAGCGCGATCGAGCCCTTCCGGACGACGTACCGGGAGAGGCCGCGCGGGATCGAGAAGCGATACGACCAGGAGCCGCCGAGGTCCTCGACGTCCATGAGCTCGGCGACGGCGTCGATGTGACCCAGAACGAAGTGTCCCGAGACCCGTCCCCGCCACAGGAGAGCGCGCTCGAGGTTCACAACGTCTCCACGCGACAGGGCCCCGAGGGTCGTGACCGCAAGCGTCTCGGCCGAGAGGTCCGCAACCAGCGTTCGGCTCCCCTCGACCGCCGTCACGCAGACGCCGGCCACCGCAACGCTCTCGCCGCGTCGAAACGCGCCGTACCGGGGCGGCGAAGTGACGGCGAGCCGGGTGCCACCGCCCCGTCTCTGCTCGACGGAAGCGACGCGCCCGATTCCCGTGACGATCCCCGTAAACATGGGTAACAGTCTACCGACCGGACGCTCGCCCCCTCCGGCGCTTGCCGGCACGCGCGACGAGGCCAGTCACGAACCAGTCTTCGCCGGACCGCTCGTGCTCGACTTCTACGACCCGGACAGGCCGCTCCAGGGCAAAGCCTTTTCCTCCGACCCCGCCGGGGGCCGCCCGGCCGCCGAGCACGGTCGGTGCGCTGAAGACCGCGACGCGATCCACCAGCCCGGAGCGAAAGAACTCCCAGAGCGTCTCGGACCCGCCTTCCACCATGACGCTCGTCACGCCCTCACGGGCGAGCCTCGCCAATACGTGCGAAAGGCTCACGCGCCCGGACGGATCGGGAAAGCTCCAGACCTCCACCCCGTGCGCCGCCAGCCGGCGCACGCCGGGGTGCGATTCCGGGACCGCCGTGACGACGAGCGTGCCCTCCGGTTCCCGGAAGAGGCGGGCACGAGGGGTAACCTTCAAGCGACCGTCGAGCACGATCCGGCGATGGGAACGCCGGCCGCTTTTCCCGAGGCGGCGAGTCAGAAGAGGGTCATCGTGAAGGACGGTCCCGGAGCCGACGAGGACGGCGTCGTACTCCTCGCGAAACAAGAGAGCGCGGCGGCGAGCCTTTGGCCCGGTAATCCAGCGGCTGTGACCCGAGCTCGATGCCGTCTTTCCGTCCAGCGTCGCCGCCCACTTCGCGAGAACGAACGGCCGACCCTGACCGATCCACGTCCGGAACTTCTCGTTCTGGCGCTCCGCCTGCCGCCGGACGGCCGGTCCGGCGAAGACGACCTCGATGCCCTCCCGACGGAGCGCCCGGACGCCGCGGCCCGATACGACGGGGTTCGGGTCGCGCGCGGCGACGAAGACGCGTCGAATCCCCGCCGAGGCGACCCGGGGAGCGCACGGCGGGGTCCTTCCGAAGTGCATGCACGGCTCGAGAGTCACGTAGAGGTCGGCGCCGCGCGCGAGAGGGCCCGCGCGATTCAGTGCCGCGGCTTCGGCGTGCGCGCCCCCGGCGAGCCGGTGCCAGGCCTCCGCGACGATCCGGCCCCCCCGCGCGACGACGGCGCCGACCATCGGGTTCGGCGGTACGGTGAAGCGGCCGCGCTCGGCGAGCTCGAGCGCGCGGGCGAAGAAAGCATCCGAGCCCGGTCGGCTCAACTCGCGGCGCCGCTCATCGCCGCATCTTCCGAAGCGTCCCCGAGCAGGGCGCGCGCGTATTGCCCGGGATCGAAGGGCACCAGGTCGTCGACCCCTTCCCCGACGCCGACGAAGAGGACGGGGAGTGCGAGCTCGCGGTAGATCGCGAGCACGATTCCTCCGCGCGCGCTTCCGTCGAGCTTCGTGAGGATCACCCCTGTCGCGCCCGCCGCCTCGACGAAACGCCGAGCCTGCGCGAGCCCGTTCATCCCGGTCGTCGCATCGAGCACCAGCAGCACCTGGTGGGGCGCTCCCGGAACTTCACGCGCCGCGATCCGCCGCATCTTCGCAAGCTCGTCCATCAGGTTCTTCTTCGTGTGGAGGCGCCCGGCCGTGTCGACGAAGAGCTTCTTCGCGCCCCGCGCCTTCGCGGCGGACATGGCGTCGAAGAGGACCGCGGAGGGGTCGGCCCCCTCCCGGTGCCGCACGACGGGAACGCCGAGTCGGTTCGCCCAGATCTCCAGCTGCTCGATCGCCCCCGCGCGAAAGGTGTCCGCTGCCGTCAAGAGCACCGGTCGGCCGAGGGCGACATCGCGCGCGGCGAGCTTGGCGGTCGTCGTCGTCTTCCCGGACCCGTTCACCCCGACGAGGAAGATCACTTCGAGAGGCACGTCGGGCGAGGGGGCCGGTCGCGGGCCGCCGGCCAGCATCCGCTCGATCTCCTCGACGAGGATCGCCTTCAATTCGGGAAGCCCCGCTCGCGCGACCGAGCCGGCGCGCCGGCGCACGGCTTCCGTGAGGGCCGCCGCGGTCTCCGCTCCGACGTCCGCCTCGAGAAGCGCCTCTTCGAGCGACTCGAGAACGGTCTCGTCGAACCCGAGCCCCCGTTTGACCGCGGTGCCGAGCTTCTCCAGGATCTCGGTGTGGGTCATGAAGAGACCCCGACGCACTTTCGAGAAAAGTGTCCCGCTCATCGGCGGCGATTATGACTGGAGTCTCTTGTTCGGGGACGGACCCTGTCGCGCGGCCGCGCCATGACCAGCGTCGCGAACGGCGACCTCGGCCGCGCGGCCGCAAGGAGAGATGGTCAGTTACTGTGGCTTCAGGAACGGGAAGTCGATTCCAGGAGTAGCCGCGCCTTCGCGCCGGCTTCTCCGCCGGGATCGAGCTGGATCGTTCGCTCGAGGTAACGGCGCCCGAGCGCCGTCTTCTTCATCGTGACGAGCGCAAGGCCGAGCCGGAGATGCGCGTCGGCGCTCTGCGGCTCGAGGCGAACGGCCTCCAGGTAGTCTTCCGCGGCTCCTTCGAGCGATCCGCTCGACTCGCGCGCGACGCCGCGCCCGATGAAGGCCGCCGAGGACTTCGGGTCGCGCGACAAGGCGATCGAGAAAGCCTCCTCTGCCGCGCGGAAGTCCTTCTGGCGCTGCTTCAACCTTCCCCGGTTGATCGCGACGTCGAGCCGGTCCTCGGCGGCGGGAGAAGCGTCCGCGACGGCGAAGTCCGCCTCCGCTTCCGCCAGCCGGCCGAGCTCCATCGCCGCCATGCCGCGGTGGATCCGGTAGAGGGGCTTCTCCGAGTCGAGGTCGACGGCGCGGCCAAAGGACGCGAAGGCTTCCTTGTACCGGCCCTGCATGAGAAGAGCGACGCCGAGCCCGTCGTGGTTCTCCGGGTTCTTCGAATCGTGGGGGAGGACGTCGCGGTAGGCGTGCTCCGCTTCGGAGGCGCGCCCCTCGCGCAGAAGGACCGCCGCCATCCGCGCGTTCAAGAGCACTTCGGCGGAGCTGGTCTTCTTCGAGCTCGCGCAGGCCGGGAGGAAGATCGCGAGAAGGGTCGCCGCCAGGACGAGCGTCGTCGCGCGCAGGAACCGCTTCAACCCGGCTCCACGAGCCGCAGCGGGGCGGGAGTTTCGCCGGGCGCCTCGCCCGGCGCCTCATCGCGCGCGATCGGGACGAGCTCGCCCTTTTCGTAGGAGCGGATCAACGCGTTCACGACCGTCGGGTCGAATCGACTGCCGGCGAGGTCTCTCAATCTCTGGAAGACGAATCGAATGTCCATCGCGCGCTGGTACGGCCGCGTCGTCGTCATCGCGTCGAAGGTATCGGCGACCGAAACGATCCGCGCCTGCAGGGGGATGTCCTCGCCCTTCAGGCCGTCCGGATACCCGCCCCCTTCCCAGCGCTCGTGATGGTGCTTCATGCCGGGGATGCCGTCCCGAACCTCGGGAATCGCTTCCATGATGCCGCGC
>JBKJVY010000049.1:0-3164 GCA_046717185.1 Thermoanaerobaculia bacterium | reverse complement strand
CTTGATGGAGATTCCACCCGAGTCGAACGTGATTCCTTTCCCCACGAGAACGGCGGTTCCACGCGGCGAAGGCGGACGATGCTGGGCAATCACGAACGCGGGCGGACGCACGCTTCCGGCATTCACGGCGAGAAGGCCGACCAGCTTCTCCTTCACGATCGACGCGCGGCCGAGCACCCGCACGTCGAGGCCATCCGCTCGACCGGCTTCGACGGCCGCGCGAGCGAGCTCCGCCGGACCGAGGTCGTTCCCCGGCGTGTTCCCGAGGTCGCGCGCCCACGAAACCGTTTCGGCCACGATCTGCGCTTCCCGGGCCGCCGTGGCGAGGGGCCCGGCCGCGACGTCCGCGGGCGGGACCACGACGGCCGACGTCGCTCCCCCCGGCCGGACCTTTTTCCGAGGCGACTTGTAACGTTCGAACGCGTAGTCGGCAAGAGCGAGGTGCGGAAGAAGCGCGGTCATCGTGGCTCGATCGACGCCCGCCCCGAATACGAGAAGGAGCCGGGACCTCGAGCGCGAGGCGCTCTCCCCCACCGCTCGGCGCAACGCACGGCGAAGGCGCGCGAGGGGAGCGGGCGCGCGGCCGAGTCCGACGAGGAGCCACGCCCCGTCCCGTCCGGCGGCGCCGGCGGTCTCGCGGTCCCGGCCGCGAAACCCCGCGGACTTCGCCGCTTCCCGAATGGAGTCGGCGAGGGGCGCCGGGACTCCGAGCCCCGGGTCGCGGCCCTCCGCGAGAAAGGCGACGCGCCAGAACGAGGTGGACTTCGGGACGGATTTCGTGATCTCGATCCGCATTCAAAAGACGATAGCAGAGCCGCCCGTGCTCACTCCCGATCCACATCTCACGTCAGGCGCTGTGCTACTGTCGCCCGCATGCCGCCGGCCGCGGTCACCGAAACGCACCTCTCGAGCGCGCGGCTCTCACGGCGAGGGAAAGTTCGTGAGCTGTACGAGCTCGGCGACAGTCTCCTGCTCGTCGCGAGCGATCGGATTTCCGCCTACGACTGCGTGCTCACGCCGGGCGTTCCGGACAAGGGAAAAATTCTTACGCAGCTCTCGAACTTCTGGTTCCGGAAATTCGACGACGTACCGAATCACCTGATCGAGACGGAAGTCTCGCGGTTTCCGGAGGCTCTCCAGGCCGACGCTGTGCTCCTGGAGGGGCGCGCCGTGCTCGTGCAGAAGGCGGAAGTGGTGCCCTTCGAGTGCGTTGCCCGGGGATACCTGGCCGGCTCGGGCTGGGCGGAGTACCGCAAGACCGGCGCCGTCTGCGGCGTGCGACTGCCGCCCGGCCTCGTCGAGGCGCAAAGGTTGCCGGAGGCGATCTTCACTCCGGCGACGAAAAACCCGCGGGGTCACGACGAGAACGTCCCGTACTCGCGAATGGCGAACGAGCTCGGCGAAGCGGAGGCGTCCCGTCTCCGCGACTCGACCCTTTCTCTCTACGAGCGTGCGCGGCAGTACGCCGAGACGCGGGGACTCGTTCTCGCCGACACGAAGCTCGAGTTCGGGCGGAAGGATGGCGGGATCGTCTGGATCGACGAGGCCTTCACGCCCGACTCCTCCCGGTACTGGGACGCGACCACGTGGACGCCCGGACGAACTCCCGTCTCGTTCGACAAGCAGTTCGTGCGGGACTGGCTCGACTCGACGGGCTGGGACCACCGTCCGCCGGCGCCGCGCCTGCCGGGCGGCGTCGTTCGCACCACCCGCGAGAAGTATTTGCAGGCTTACCGGGCCTTGACCGACTCGCTCCCCGCGCACCTCTCCGAGTAGGAAGGCTCGCGCCCGCCGGACGGGCAGCCCTTCCGCCCTTTTCTTGGCACGGCCCTTGATGGGGACAGGGGTGATGCCCTATCTCTGGGCTTCACACAAGGAGGGGAAACATGGCAAAACTGCTCAGATTCACGATTCTGGCCCTCGCCGTCGGGGCGTTCGCCGGCGTCGCTCTGGCCCAGAGCGCCGACAAGAACACCGGAGGCCCGACAGCAAACACTCTTCAGCTCCGACTCACGGAGCCCGCCGAGGGCGCGACGATTACCGGCACGCAGGTGCGCGTCGGGGTCGCCTACAACGTGACGGGTTTCGGCCAGGGACAGGGTACGAAGTTCGGAGAAGCGAACTTCCCGCAGCCGACCTTCGACATCTTCCTCGACAACGACCTGAAGGCGACCCTCAAGGGAACCGAGGCGAACGTGGCCTTCATTGAGAACGTTCCCCCCGGCGCCCACAAGGTCGTCGTGATGGCCAAGAACGTCAGCGGTGAAGTGATCGATCGGAAGGAAGTCAAGATTACGACCGTTGCGGCCGCCGCGGCGATGGCCGAGACGACGACGACGACTTTCGCAGAACGGACGGAGCCCGCTCCGGCTCCCGCGCCGGTGATCGAGGCGCCGCCTCCGCCGCCCGCCCCCGCGATGCAGGCCGAGCTTCCGAAGACCGGTACGGCCTATCCGCAGATGGCGGCCGCCGGCCTCGCGCTGGCGCTCGTCGGGCTCACGCTCGCTCGAAAGGCCCGGTAAGAAGACCCTTTCGCCCGGTCCCGCCGACAGGCGGGGCCGGGTTCTTTTTTTCATCAGTCTCATGCGCGCGTCCTTCCTATTCTCGGCGCTGCGACGGGCTTTCGTAGCTGCCGTGTGTGCGCTCGCCGCGGGCGCCCTGCTCGCGGCAGCGGGCGCGGTCGAAGCGCGCCGCGCGGCAGCCCTCGTACGAGACGTGAAGCGTTCGACCACTCCCCTCGGAAAGATCTGCGTCGGCGACACAATCGCGCGTCTCTCGATCGATCGGATCGGCTTCGAGGCGCCCGTGCGGGAAGGCGTGGATGAAGTCACCCTCGCGCACGGTCCCGGACACGTGCCGGGAACCGCGCTTCCAGGAGAAGTGTCCGGAAGGATGCACGCCGTGATCGCGACCGCCCGCGACGCCGCCGATCGGTTCGTCGGGAAGCTCGTGCTGGGTGACCGCGTCAAGGCCCGGACTCCGTTCGGTCCCCGGACCTACCGGGTCGTCCAGCGGCGTACGGTGCCGGCCGGCGAGTTCGTGATCGAACCCACGGACGAGCCCACCCTGACGCTCGTTGCTCCCTACCCCTCCGACTCGGTCGGGCCGGCCCCGCTCCGGCTCGTCGTTCGGGCGAAGCTCGCCGACGAGGAGCTTCCGAGCTC
>JBKJVY010000048.1:0-4288 GCA_046717185.1 Thermoanaerobaculia bacterium | reverse complement strand
CAAGGGACGGCGGGCTCGGTAGAGAGAGCCACTCGGGTCTGCGATAGGCTTTCCGGTGATCAATCCATGAGCAACGATTCCGACGAGAAGCGCGAGGCGTCGCTGCCCGATTGCGAGGAGCAGGTGGAGGTAGTCGATCACGAACTCGCTCTCGAGAGGGTCGAAGTGGGACGGCTCGAGCGTCTCCTCGAGCAGCAGTCGATGGAGCTGTTGAGCGCGCACGAGGCACTCGACCTGCGAGACGAGTTCCTCGCAATCGTCAGCCACGACTTGCGGAATCCCTTGAACGCGATCGCGCTCAACACGCAGCTCCTCGAACGGCTCTTCTCATCGGGCGACCCTCGCCTCGGCAGGATCTCGCGGAGTCTCGATTCTTCAATCGCCCAGATGAAGCGGATCATTTCGGACCTTCTCGACCTGGCCGCGATCGAGGCGGGGAAGCTTTCGGTCCAGCTGCAACCGGGCGACGCGCGAAGACCGATCGAAGAGGCGGTCGAGACTTTCCGTTCGGCTAAAACGGAGAGGTCGATCACACTGGACGCTCGAATCCCGCCCGACCCGCTACTCGCGCGCTTCGACCCGGGCCGCATCGTTCAGGTCCTCGAGAACCTGATCGATAACGCGTTGAAGTTCACGCCGGACGGAGGCCGGATTCTCGTCGAGGGGCGAAGGACCGACCAAGTCGAGATCCGCGTCCGGGATACCGGACCGGGATTGAGTCCGGAGGAGATCTCGGTGATCTTCGAGCGCTTCCGGCAGGTGGAGAAGCGGGGGCGACGAGCTCTCGGGCTTGGCCTCTACATCTCCCGCTCGATCGTCGAGTCGCACGGCGGCCGGATCCGGGCCGAGAGCGTACCGGGAGAGGGGAGCACGTTCCTGTTCACACTACCGTCGGAGTAGTCGCCGGGAGCGCTTCTTCCTTTCGGGCGCACACGCGATTGAGAAGCACAGCGAGCTTCTCGAACACCAGCGGTTTCCAGAGGAACCCCGCGACCCCGGGGAAGCGTGCGTCCAGGCCCTTGTCATTCGCGGTGACCACGACGACCGGAATGCCCGCCAGACGCTCGTCCGCGAGCTGTATCGCCCGAAAATCCCAGCCATTCAAGACGGGCATCTCGAGGTCGAGCAAGACGAGGCAGGGAGCTGGAAATTCTTTCAAGTAGTCGAGCGCCTGGCGCCCGTTTGCGGCCTCGGCGTGATGGAAACCTTCCAGATCGAGCATTGCGCAGAGGGTCTCCCGCTGCTCGCGGTCGTCTTCGACCACGAGGACCGGGGGTTTCGGTCTCGGCTGGGCGGGAAGCAGGCCTGGCATGTTCAGTTTGCGGTCTCCAGACTTGCAGGAGCAGGAACCGAGCCACCGCTGAAAGTGCCCTGTTTCCAGTACTTCCGGCGCGCCGTTCTCTGGCCGGCTACCTCGCGAGCCTCTTCTCGAGCTCCTTGACCCGTTTCTCCAGCTCCTCGATGCGGTCGCGCATACCCCGGACGTCATCGAGGTTTTCGATCACCATTGGATGGGACTTGTCGAAGTCGCGCATCACGAAACCGTGACGTCGGACCTTGTCCTTCAGGTCTCCGAAGTCGATGGACCGTTCGCGCGGTTTGCGCTCCTCGACGGTGATGTTCATCTTCCGAGGCGTGCGGTCGCGAACGATCTCGACCTCGACCGTCTCCCCCCCCTTCTTGTCGCGTACGGCGCGCGCGACGTCGCCCGTCCACTTGACCCGCCTTCCGTCCACCGATGTGATGACGTCGCCGACCTGGACCCCGGCCCGGCCGGCGGGAGTGTCCCGTTCGACCCCTGAGACGACGGCACCGGCTTCGCGCGGGGCGCCGTAGTGCGCCCGCAGGTCGGGAGTGATCTCGACCAGGGTCACGCCGATGAAACCGCGAGAGCCGACGCGGACGATGACGGGGCCCATCCCGTGATCGTCGATGTCCTCATCGTCGAGCGAGACGATGACCTTCTCGTCGTCGCCCGTCGGGCTGGCCGTCGCGGTCGGGACGAGAAGTAGCAGCGAGAGCAGGATTGCTTTCCAGGCAGCCGTGAGCATTCGGTTTTGTCCTCCCGGATCGGGAGACGGAGCGTCTTCCGAAAGGTTTCGCCCCTCGGGCCAGGCCCGGGAAGGTCTCGATAGAATGGCGCGTTATCTCGAGTCCGGCCTGACGGCCTTCAGGAGGAAAACGTGAAATCGAGAACCGCCCTCGCCCTGGCCCTCTCCGCCGCGCTCGCCCCCTGCATCTTCGCCGGAGAGGGGATGTGGATGCCCGAGCAGGTTCCGCAGCTCGCCCCCAAGCTCGCGAAGGCGGGCCTGAAGCTCGACCCGCAGAAGCTCGCCGACCTGACGGGCGACCCGATGGGGGCCATCGTCTCGCTCGGCGGCTGCAGCGCATCGTTCGTATCGCCGCAGGGCTTGATCGTGACGAACCACCACTGCGTCTACAGCTACCTTCAGTTCAACTCGACTCCGCAGAAGAACCTGATCGAGAACGGGTTCCTCGCGAAGGCGCTCGGCGAGGAGATTCCGGCCGCGCCCGACGCCCGCGTGTGGGTGACGAACTCGATCGAGGACGTCACCGACCAGATCCTTCCGAAGGCGGGGGAAAAACTGTCGGACCTCGACCGTCACAACCGGGTCGAGCGGCGCCGCAAGGAACTGATCCGCGACTGCGAGAAGGAGGGGGGCGTGCGCTGCACGGTCCCGTCTTTCTTCGAGGGGTCGAAGTACTGGCGGATCAAGCAGCTCGAAATCCGCGACGTCCGTCTCGTCTACGCGCCGCCGCGCGGGATCGGCAACTACGGGGGCGAGGTGGACAACTGGATGTGGCCGCGCCACACGGGAGACTTCGGGTTCCTGCGCGCCTACGTCGCGGCGGACGGCCGCCCCGCGGACTTCGCGAAGGAGAACGTGCAATTCCGGCCGAAGCGCTTCCTGAAGTTCTCGACGGCCGACGTGGACCCGGGCGACTTCATGATGACGATTGGCTACCCGGGCAAGACGTACCGGTATCAGCTCGCCGGAGAAGTGCGGGAGGCGCAGGCATTCGGCCTCCCGACGTCGATCCGCTACCGCAAAGAGCTCATCCGGATCCTCGAAGACGCGGGTAAAAACCGGAAAGACGTTGCGATCCGGAACGCCGCCCGGATGCGCAGCCTCCTGAACCTCCTCAAGAAATACGAAGGGACGCTCGAGGCGTTCGAGCGGGGCAACCTGATCGAGCGGCGAAGGGCGGAAGAGTCCGAGATCGCGGCGCTCGTCGCGAGCGACCCGGCAGCGAAGAAAAGGCATGAGGAGTCGCTCGCCGAGATCGCGCGCTTGAACGAAAGGCTTTCGAGAACACGCGAACGCGACGTGGTGCTCGAGTGGCTCTACAGCGCCTCGCCGATGCTCTCGCAGGCAAGCACCGTCTGGCGCCTCGCGGGCGAGCGCCGGAAGTCGGACATCGACCGGGCGACCGGGTACCAGGAGCGCGACTGGAGGCGGCTGAAGGCAGCGGTCTCGCGCGCGCAGCGGACGATCGAGCCGGCGACCGACCGCGCCGGCCTGCGCTGGTTCCTGATCGAGGCGTCGAAGCTCCCGAAGGGCCAGCGGATCCCCGTGGTCGACGAGGCGCTCGCGGCTACGGGAGAGAGCGATCCGTCCGCCGCCGTCGAGAAGCTCCTCGACCGCCTGTACGCAAACACGAAGATTCACGAGTCCGAGGCGCGTCTCGCTATGTTCGACGAGTCGCGGGAGAAGCTGGCGGCACGCAACGACGCCCTGCTGGTGTTCGCGGCGGACCTCCGTCGGACGATGGACGAGAAACAGCGGCGGGATGACGAGATCGCTGGCGCTATGATGCGCCTGCGCCCCGGATACGTGTCGCTTCTCCAGAAGCTCCGCAAGGGGCGGGTCTACCCGGACGCCAACAGCACGCTTCGAGTTTCGTTCGGGAGCGTCGAGGGCTACTCGCCGCGTGACTCCGTTCAGTACGCTGCGCAGACGACGGTCCGGGGCATCGTCGAAAAGCAGACCGGCCAGGATCCGTTCGACAGCCCACAGGAGCTGCTCACTGCCTCGAGCGGCAAGAAGCTCGGCGCGTACGCCGATCCGGACCTCGGCGACGTGCCCGTGAACTTCCTTTCGAGCGGAGACATCACAAACGGAAGCTCCGGCTCGGCGACGCTGAACGCTTCGGGACAACTCGCCGGTCTCGCGTTCGACGGCAACTACGAAGCGATGGGCTCGGACTACCTCGTGAACCCCGACGTGACCCGCACGATCCACGTCGACACGCGATACATCCTCTG
>JBKJVY010000047.1:0-8075 GCA_046717185.1 Thermoanaerobaculia bacterium | reverse complement strand
GACCGAGTCCACGCCGCTTGGAAAGTTCGAGGAATCGTTCGAGGCGATGTTCTGGGAGGCGCACCCCTACGGGTGGCCCGTCGTCGGGTGGCCCTCGGACATCCCGGCGATCACGAAAGCGCAGGCGGACGCCTACTACGACACGTACTACGCGCCGCAGAACATCACCCTCGTCCTCGTCGGAGACCTCGACGTTGCAGGCGCGACACGGCTTGCTGAGAGCTACTTCGGGCGCATTCCGCGCGGCAAGAGCGCGGTCCCGGATGTCGTGACGCTCGAGGTTCCGCAGCAGGCGGAAAAGAGAATGTACGCGGAGGCGGACACGAACCCGCAGGTGGACATCCTCTGGCACACCGTTCCCTTCGGCCACACGGACTCGTACCCCCTTCAGGTTCTCGCGCAGCTGCTCTCGACGCGGACGGGGCGCCTCTACAAGGGCCTGGTCCTCGGCTCCGAGGTCGCGACGGACGCGTTCGCGCGCCAGGAGTCGCGCAAATGGGCGGGCCTCTTCAACGCCGGAGGGGAGGCGAAGGAGGGTCGCCGTCCGGAAGAGGTGGAGCAGGCGATCTACGTGGAGCTCGAAAAACTGAAGAAGGAGGACGTTCCCGCCGAGGAGCTTCAGAAAGTGAAGAACAACTTCGCTGCGGCGGAGTACCGGCGCCTGTCGTCGAACTTCCCGATCCTCGTCCAGCTCATCCAGAACGAGGGGCGCGGCGACTGGCAGGAGGTGAACGAGGCGGGCACGAAGGTCCAGGCGGTGGCAGCCGCCGATGTGAAGCGCGTGGCGAACCGTTACTTCACGAAGGAGAACCGTGCCGTCGCGGTCTACACGAGAAAAGCGGGCGCTCCCGCGGCGGACGACGCGGACCTCGCCGGTCTGAACGACCAGCAGAAGCAGATGGTCCGGCAGTTTTCCGAGCGCCTCAAGACGATGGACGATCTCGATCGGCTGCGGCAGATGCAGGGGCAGATGGAAGGGCAGGCGGGCGGCGCGCCGCCCGAGATGAAGCCGGCGCTCGACGTCATCCGCAAGAAGATGCAGGCCCGAATCGACGAGCTCGAAAAGGCGAAGGGGAAGGGATGATCAACAGAACCATCGGCGCAGTCGTCCTGTCGGGAATCCTCGCGGGCGCGTCGTTCGCGGCGGAGCCCGATCCGCAGACGAAGCCGGTCGCCGCCGCGAAGCGCACGACCTCTTCGCGAGCGGCGATTCCGAACCGTCCGGAGAAGCTGTCCTTCCCGCCGCTTACGTACGAGCCGCCCTCGCCCGCGGACTACCGAGTGAAGCTCGCGAGCGGTCCCGTCGCCTACGTCGTGCCGGACCGGGAGCTGCCCCTCGTCAACCTCGTCGTCTACGTGCGAGCCGGGCAGTACGTCGTGCCGGCCGGCAAGGAGGGTCTTGCGGACCTCACGGGATACCTCCTCGCGAGGGGCGGAACGAAGTCGAAGGCCGCGGAGGAGCTCGAAGAGCGGCTCGCATTTCTTGCTGCCCAGCTGAACTCGGCGGTCGGCGAGACGCAGGGGAGCGTCTCCCTGAACCTCCTCTCCAAGGACCTGGACGAGGGGCTCGCGATCCTGAGGGAAGTCCTGACGGCGCCGCGGTTCCAGGACGACAAGATCGCGCTGCGCAAGCAGCAGGTGCTCCAGGCGATGAAGCAACGCAACGACGAATCCGCGGCGATCGAGGCGCGCGAGCGGGGCTTCCTCGCGTTCGGCGAAGGGTTCTTTTCGAACCGGTTCGACACCGAGGCCTCAGTCAAAGCGTTGACGAAGGCGGACCTCGAGGGGTTCCACCGGAAGTGGTTTCACCCCGCGCAGTTCGTCGTTGCCGCGAGCGGCGACTTCGACCGCGCCGCGATGGTCGGGAAGCTGGAGAAGCTCTTCGCCGACTGGCCCTTCCGCGGGGACACCGCTCCCGCCGTTCCGACGAACACGGTGTTCGCTAAGCCGGGCGTTTACGTCGTGGACAAGGACGTCAACCAGGGGCGGGTTTCGGTGCTCCTCCCGGGGATCCGCCGCGACGACCCCGACTACTTCCCGGTCCTCGTGATGAACGACGTTCTGGGGGGCGGAGGGTTCACGTCGCGGATCACGAACCGTGTCCGGTCGGACGAGGGGCTCGCCTACAGCGCGGGCTCGCAGTTCCCGGGCGGTGTCTATTACCCGCTCGTGTTCCGCGCCGCATTCCAGTCGAAGTCGCGGACGGTCGCCTACGCGACCTCCGTCGTCGTCGAGGAGATCAAGCGGATCGCGTCTGAGCCGGTGACGGCCGAGGAGCTGAACACCGCGAAGAAGTCTTACGTCGAGACGTTCCCGCGGACGTTCGCGACGAAGGCCCAGGTCGCCGTCACGTTCGCGCAGGACGAGATGACCGGTCGCTACTCGAGCGATCCGGAGTACTGGAAGAACTACCGGGCGAAGGTGGAGAAGGTCACCGCTGCCGACGTCCAGCGCGTCGCCGGGAAGTTCCTCGCTTCCGACAAGCTCGTGATCCTCGTCATCGGTAAGAAGAGCGACATTCTCGCGGGGGACCTGAAGCACGACGTCTCGCTCCAGGCGCTGGCCGGTGACCGGCTCGTCGACGTGCCGCTGCGCGACCCGATGACGATGAAGTAGGGTCAGGTCTCCACCTGACACATTCGCGCTAACCGCTTCGGGCTGTGAGGGTTAGGGAAACCTCAAAGCCCAAGTCTTAATATTTCTCTAAGTCTTGCGGATCGAGCAAGTTAAGAGACAAAGTGTCAGGTGGAGACCTGACCCCATGTTGCTGGTTCCGCCGGTTCCGGTATCGCGCCTGGTTCTGCTCGGCCTCGTCGCTCTGGCCGCGGTGACGTCGGTTGCGACCTCGCCGCCTCTCTCCTCTTTCGCCGCGGGCTTCGCCGCGGGAGCCGGGGCCGTGTTCGTTCTGTCTTTCCTCACGAACCCGCGACGCGAACCCGCTCCCGAAGAGGAGGAGCCGCGTTGAAGGTTCTCGTCGTCGAAGACGAGGGGAAGATCGCACTGTTCCTGAAGAAGGGCCTCACGGAGAAGGGCTACTCCGTCGAGGCGGTCGGGGACGCCGACGCCGCGCTCGTGCGGCTGGAGGGCGAGCCGTACGACCTCATCATCCTCGACCTGCTGCTACCCGGCTCCCGCGACGGCCTCGAGCTCTGCCGCGAGATCCGCGCCCGAGGGATACCGTCGAAGATCCTCATGCTGACGGCGCGGGACACGGTCGAGAACAAGATCGAGGGGCTCGACTCCGGCGCCGACGATTACCTCGTCAAACCTTTTTCGTTTCGCGAGCTGCTGGCGCGCCTTCGGGCGCTTACGCGCCGCACGGAGGTTCCCGAGCCGGCCCCGCTCGTCCACGGCGAGCTCACCTACGACCCGGAGTCGCGCGAGGTCCGGCGGCGCGGCGACGTGATCCGCCTGACCGCCCGCGAGGGGGCGCTCTTCGAGCTTCTCCTGCGGCGGCGGGGGAGGGTCGTCTCCCGTTCCGAGATACAGGCACGCATCTGGGAGGATTCGTTCGACCTCTCGACGAACATCATCGACGTCTACATCAACGCGCTTCGGCGCAAGCTCGACTCCGGCGAGAGGGAGCGGCTCATCCAGACGGTGCGCGGCGTGGGGTACCGGTTGACCGAGCCGGGAGACCCCGCTTCGACGCCGGGAGAGTGATGGCCCCGGCTGCCGGCGGGCGGGGGCCGGCGGTGTGGTCGTCCGCCGCCGCGGTGCTCATTGCCGCGGCGTTGGTGCTTTTTGCCTCGTCGCTCGCGCCCATGTCGTCCGGGACGCTTCGCGTCACCGCCGCCGGCCTCGCCGCGCTCGCCGTGCTCGTTTTTCTCGGCGGCCGCCTCGCGTCGCCGCGCGCGCTCTCGCCGCCGCCTTCGGAGGAGCCGGTCGCTGTGGGCGGAGCGAGGCCGGACCTCGAAACGCTCCGGCAACGCCTCGCGGAGACGGACGCGCACCCGTTGCGGCGCATTCCGGTCACGGGCCTCGACGAGCCCGCGAAGGAGGTCGCCGAACGCCTGAACGCACGACTCGACGCGCTCTCGGACGCCGAGAAAGAGCAGCAACAGTTCATCGCCGACGTCTCTCACGAGCTGCGGACGCCGCTCACGGTTCTCCGCGGCACCCTCGAGGTCGCCCTGGAGGAGGACCGCCCGTCCGAGGAATACCGGGAGTCGATCGGGAACGCGCTCCTCGAGATACGCCACCTCGCCCGGATCTCGCAGAACATCCTCTTTCTCGCGCGCGGCGAGAGCGGGCGGGTGACTCTCTCCTTTTCCAACCAGGACCTCGCCCGCTTCGTCTCCGACGTGACGCGGGAGCTCCTCCCGGCGGCCGCGGATCACGAGCTCGAGCTTTCCGTGGAGGTCCCGGAGCAGCCGGTGATCGGGTTCGTCGATCCTGGACGCATGCAGCAGGTCCTTCACAACCTTTTCGAGAACTCCATGCGATACACCCCGGCCGGCGGCTCGGTTCTCGTGCGGCTCACGAGAACGTCAGAGGAGGCGCGCATCGAAGTCTCCGACACGGGCGTCGGCATTCCGGAGGCGGATCTCCCGTTCGTGTTCGAGCGTTTCTTTCGCAGCGACCGCGCGCGTCGCGCGTACTCGGGCGGTTCGGGACTGGGGCTGTCGATCGTGAGATGGATCGTGGAAGCTCACAAAGGAAGCGTTGAGGTGCAAAGCGAGCTGGACAAGGGGACGACGGTGGCGGTCCGGCTGCCGTTGGTGACGTAGGAAGGGGAAGCGTGTCAGGGGTCGCTTGGGCCTCTTGCTAAAGTTCCTCTCATGAGATCGGTCTTCGTTCTCTCCGCCGCGCGGACCCCCATCGGAAAATTCGGCGGCTCCTTCGCGTCGCTCTCCGCGGCCGATCTGGGCGAGGTCGCGGCAAGGGCAGCGATCGAGCGGTCCGGGCTTCCGCCGGCAGCCATCGACGAGACGATCTTCGGGCACGCTCGCCAGGCGGGAGGGGGCCCGAATACCGCTCGACAGGTCTCGCACCGCGCGGGGGTGCCCGACGCCGTGCCCGCGTACACGGTCAACAAAGCGTGCGCCTCTTCTCTGAAGGCGTTGACGCTCGGCGCCCTTTCGATCGCGGCCGGCGAGAACGAAGTTGTCCTCGTCGGAGGGGCCGAGTGCATGTCGGCGACGCCGTATCTGCTCCCGCGCGCCCGGTTCGGATACCGCATGGGCAACTCTGAGATCGTCGACGCGATGTACCGCGACGGCTTCCTGTGCTCGCTGTGCGGTCAGCTCATGGGGGAGACGGCGGAGAACCTCGTGCGTGAGTATCGAATCCTGCGCGCCGAGCAGGATGCCTTCGCCGCGGAGT
The DNA here is from genome assembly GCA_046717185.1 of Thermoanaerobaculia bacterium. Taxonomy (GTDB): domain Bacteria; phylum Acidobacteriota; class Thermoanaerobaculia; order UBA5066; family Gp7-AA6; genus Gp7-AA6. Next base: position 2,750 of record JBKJVY010000047.1, on the reverse strand, counting down.
CGCAGCGGCGCGCGGCGCAGGCGATCACCTCGGGCCGGTTCGCCGACGAGATCGTGCCGGTGATGGTCGGGGATCCAGCCCGGGGTCTGATCCCCCAAGGGGGTCAGATCCCGATCCAAAAGGGCGCGACCCTCGTCGAGAAGGACGAGCATCCCCGGCCGGACACAACGGTCGAGTCGCTGGCGAAGCTGCCGCCGGTGTTCGACTCGGAGTCGGGCACCGTCCACGCGGGAAACTCCTCGGGCATCACGGACGGCGCCGCCGCCCTGGTCCTCGCGTCGCAGGAGCAAACGGCGAAGGCAGGGGTCGAGCCGCTCGCCCGCGTGGCCGCGTGGACTTCGGTCGGCGTCGAGCCGGAGCGGATGGGGATCGGACCGGTGCCCGCCCTGCGAGCGCTGCTCGAGCGGCAGAAACTGAAACTGGACGACGTCGATCTGATCGAGTTGAACGAGGCTTTCGCCGCCCAGGTGATCGCGTGCGCGCGGGAGCTGCCGCTCGACCTCGCCCGCCTGAACGTGAACGGAGGCGCGATCGCGCTCGGCCATCCGATCGGCGCGACCGGCGCTCGGATCTCGACGACGCTCCTTCACGAGATGAAAAAGCGCGGAGTGAAGCGCGGCGTCGCGACCCTCTGCGTCTCGGGCGGGATGGGGATGGCGGTCCTGTTCGAAAGAGAGTAGGCGCTGGCGTCGTTCCCGAACTCCCGACATCTCGACTAACATCGCCCCGTGCGCATCGCGGTAACGCTCGACGGCGACGTTCCGTCCGAGGCGAACGACTACGTTGGCGCGCTCGTGGACGCGGGCGTGCGCCGCGACGAAATCATCGTTCTCCGACCGGGCGACTCGGTCGAGGGGAGATTCGATGGCGTCGTCATCGGCGGCGGCGAGGACGTCGACCCGGTGCGCTACGGCCGCGATGTCCTCACGAACGGGAACGTCCGCGTCGATCACGGCCGCGACTCGATCGACTTTCCCGTGTTCGAGGACGCGTGGAGCGCGGGAGTCCCGGTCCTCGGCATCTGCCGAGGCCTCCAGGTGATCAACGTCGCGCGCGGGGGGACGCTCGTCCAGGACCTGCCGCTCGAACGGCCGTCCGAGGTCTCTCACAGCCGCCCGAAGGAGGAAAACCGGCGGGATCATCCGGTCCGGGTCGAGCCGGACACCCGGCTGGGGCGGATCGCGGGTGCGCGCGACATCGACGTCAACAGTCGGCACCACCAGGCGATCGAACACCTTGCCGAAGATCTCGTCGTCTCCGCGACCGCGCCCGACGGCGTGATCGAAGCCGTCGAGTCGGGCGAGGGACGATGGCTCGTCGCCGTCCAGTGGCACCCGGAGAACCTGCGCGACGACGCGGTCTCGCGGGGGCTGTTTCGGGAATTCGTCGAGGCCGTCCGGCGGAGCCGGGAGGTTGGGGCCCGGGGTCCTCAGTCTTAAGTCCTGAGTCGGAAGACGGCGAAAAGGGAAATTCTGCTGCCGTCCGCGCTTGTTGTCCGGGCTTCGGAGACATCGGATTTCCTGTACGATCGAAGGAGCTGCCGAATGAGACTTCGTCTCGGGACCCTCGCCCTCGCCCTCGCCCTCGCTCTCCCGGCGCTCGACCTTGTCGCTCAGTCGAAGCTCGCGGTTCAGAAGCTCGCCGAAGGCGTCTGGGCGGCCACCCCCGATCGGGGAGGCAACGTGGGCTGGTTCCTGTACGGCGACGGCGTCGTTGCGGTGGACTCCGGGATCGACAACGCAATCGCGAAGGAGATCCTCCGCCAGATCGCTGAGACGACCGGCGGCAAACCGGTGCGATACCTCGTTCTGACGCATGCGCACGCGGACCATTCGACCGGCGCGCGGGAGTTCGTCGCGGCGGGCGCGCAGGTGATCTGCCACGAGAATGCCGCCAGCCCGATCCTCGCCTACGTCACGCAGCCCGCGCGGGGCGCTTCGGATCCGATGTCGGGCAAGAAGATCTCGCCGACGCTCATGACCGTTTCCGAAAGACTGATCCTCTTCGACGGCGCGCGTCGCGCCGACATCCAGTGGCTCGGGCCCGCGCACACGGCGGGCGACCTCGTCGTGCTCCTGGCGAACGAAAAGATCCTCTTCGCCGGCGACCTCGCTCTGAACGGTCGGGTCCCGGACCTCCATCTCGCGGACGCGGACCCGGGTGCGTGGGCGAAGACGCTTCCTCGTATCGCCGCCGCGCCCATGGAGAAAATGGTGCCCGGCCACGGCACGATCGGCCCGCGTACGGGGATCTCCGACACGCTTGCCTACGTGCGCGGCCTGGACGAAATCGTTCAGCGGCTCATCCGTTCCGGCGTGCCCGAGGAGTACCTGGACATCCGTCTGCGCGAGCCGGACAACCGGATTCAGAACGTCCCCCTCTCCGACGCGCACCTCGCGAACGCGCGCGCCGTGTTCCAGCGCAAGAAGAAGGAGCTCGCCCGGCCGTCACCCACCCCGACTCCGCGGGCCCGCACTCCCACCCCTGCCCGATCGCCGGCATCGTGAGGTAGAAAGGCGCGTGCCGCTCCGCCTCGCGACGTCTCGGGGGCGCGCCGACCTCGTGATCGACCTCCCTCCGGTCAACGTCCTCGACGTGGCGGCGCTCGAGGAGCTCGGCCGGCTCGTGCGCGGGGTCGGCGAGCGGGTGCTCGTCCTCTCCGGCCTTCCGCGGGCGTTCTCGGCGGGAGTGTCGGTCGCCGAGCACCTTCCCGAGCCCTCGGCCGTCGAGACGATGCTCGCCGCGATGCG
>JBKJVY010000046.1:0-21234 GCA_046717185.1 Thermoanaerobaculia bacterium | reverse complement strand
ACCCCTCGAGGACGGGGACCTCACCGCGCTCGCAGATCGGAAGGAGGCGTTCCCGGACGCGGCGCTCCGTCTCTTCCAGGTCGGGTTGGGCGCGGCCGAAATGGTCGTCGGTGACGACGACTTCCCGCGCATCCACAGCCACGGCTGGAACGACCCGCGCGACGAGCGCCCGCGCAAAGACCGTCGCCGACATCAACTCGCCGTGCGCGAGGAAGTGGTCGCGCCCGGCGGACGGCACGGACCGCAGGACGGCGACGGCTCGTGCCATCCGCGTGAGCTCGGTGAAGAGCGGTGCGATCTCCTCCTCGACCTCCGGGGAGGCGCCCGCGAAAAAGTCGCGCAGGACCGCTTCGGTGTCGCGCTTCAAGCGCGAAAGACCGGAGATCGCCCGAGACTCCTCGCCGGCGGCGGCCTGCTCGAGCACATCGACGAGACGGTCCGTGGTATCACCCATCGCGGACACGACGACGACGGGACGGGCCGACGCCGCGCCGACGATCGCGCAGGCGCGATCCATGGCTGCGGCGTCCTCGAGCGAAGTGCCGCCGAACTTCTGGATGAGCACGAAGAAGGTTCTCAGCAAGCCCGGTTCTCAGTGCTCAGCCGAGAGCCTGAGAGCCGAGAACCGTTCACGACAACAGGCCTTTCGACACCGCGAGCTCCGCGTTCAGGATCGAAGCCCCCGCGGCGCCCCGGATCGTGTTGTGACCGAGCACGGTGAACTTCCAGTCGAGAACCGGGCACGGCTGAAGCCCGCCGACGACCGTGCACATGCCATCTCCCGCGTGGACGTCCCGGCGCGGCTGGGGCCGGTGGCGCTCGCGAAGGTAGAGCACCGGACGCGGCGGCGCCGACGGCAGCGCGGCGACGTCCTCCCGGCCGCGGAACTCCTGCCAGGCGGTTTCCACCTCGTCCGCCCTGGCCTTTCGCGCGAGCCCGAGGGAGACCGACTCCGTGTGGCCTTCCTCGACCGGCACCCGGTAGGTCATCGCGGAGAGGACGAGCGGCTCGGGCCGCGCGGCCGGGTCACGCGCCCCGCCCAGGATCTTCGCGACTTCGCGCTCGATCTTGCCGGCCTCATCCGGGATGTCCGGAATCACGTTGCCGAGGATGTCGAGGGAGGGAACTCCCGGATACCCCGCCCCCGAGACGGCCTGCAGGGTCGAAACGAAAGCCCTCTCGACCCCGAAGGCCCGGTCGAGCGGCGCGAGCGCCATCGCGAGAAAGATCGTCGAGCAGTTGGCGTTCGTCACGAGCGACCCCTTCCAGCCCCGGACCGCGCGCTGCCGCTCGAGAACGTCGAGCGAGTCCGGATTGATCTCCGGGATCAGGAGCGGAACGTCGTCGTCCATCCGATACGCGGAAGCGTTCGAGAAAACGAAAGCCCCACGACGGGCGAAGAGCGGCTCTACCTCGCGTGCCGTCGCGGAATCGAGGGCAGAGAAAACGGCGCGACAAGGAAGGTCGTCCGCTACGTGAGCGACTTCCATCGAGGCGAGCCGCTCCGGCAGCGCCGACGAGAGCCGCCAGCGCGATGCCTCCGCGTAGGGACGCGTCGCTGAGCGCTCGGAAGCGGCGAGCGCGGTAATCTCGAACCACGGGTGCTCGGCTAGCCGTTCGACAAAGCGCTGACCGACCATTCCCGTGGCCCCGAGAATTCCGACGGGAATTTTCATCGCGTGAAAGGTGAGACGGGATGAGACGTGAGACGAGGCGCGCAAAGACTGACGGCTGACCACATGAGAGTTCGTCTCGAACAGTCTAACGTCGCTGACGCGCCCGTATAATCGACGCCGAATCAGCGAACTTCACAGTTCATGAGCTCCGCGACACCCGGCCCCCGCTGCCCTCGCTGCCGCCGGCCGCTCGCCGCCTGGCGGCTGCCGCACTGCGTGTACTGCGGAGAGACCTTTCCGCCCGACCTGAAGCAGGGGTACGAAGAGCCCGAGGCAGTGAAGTGGATCGAACGTCCGGCGATCCCTCAGGACGCGGCGCGCCAGCTCGAGCTCCTGAAGGTCCTTCCCTGGGAGGCGAAGAAGAAGCCTCCGGGACGGGCACTCGTTTTCGCCGCCGGCTTGTCCGTCGCCGCATTCGCGGGCATCTTCGTTCTACTGTTCCTACTCCTGCGCCGGCAGATGCCTTCTCTCGCCGCCCCGGTCGTTCTTGTCGGCATCGTCTTGATCGGCTATCTCGTCTGGATCTTTTCCCGCGCGCACCGGCAGGCGCGGTAATCAGAGAAAGGGCCCCGGAAGTTCCGGGGCCCTTGATTGAAACCGAATTTCGCGAGGGCGATCAGATGACCGGGCGACCCTGGATCAGTCGGATGATGAGAACCACAACCGCGATCACGAGCAGAACGTGCACGAGGGCACCCAGGTTGAACGCGAAAAAGCCAAGCAGCCAGAGAATCAGCAGGATGATGAAAATGGTCCAAAGCATGATGTCGTCTCCTCCTTTTCGATCGAGCCGCCTGAGGCTCGGCAACGTTACAGCGAAGCTCGTGCCAGTCCGGTGAGGGATTTGCGGTATTGAAGGATGCTCAGCTGAACCTGGATTATTCTTGGACACCCGGCCGGAACGATCGAAAGCGACCGGGCGGCGAACGCCCTGCGACAGACCCATGGTCCTCGGCGATGAAACACCTTGTTCCCGCGAGAGATTTTTCTGCCAGGCGAGGAAGGCCGACGACGGCGATGCCGGGGGGCATCGCAGAGGAGGCCTGACGAAGCATGGCGGAGCATTTCTTTTCGGAGGGCCCGTGAAGGCCCCCCGAACCCCCCGGGATCCGCGGGACGGCCGGAGTCGTTCAGGAATAATGCAGGTTAAGAACCCCGCCGAGCTTGTCGCCCGTCTGGAGCTCGACCGCCCCGACCGGTTGCTTGTCATCGATGCCCCGGAGCCCGTGAGCGACCTCCTCCGGCGGGCGAGGTCCGAGCCCCTCCTGACCCGGGAAGCTACGGGCGACGCAATCCGCGCGGTCAAGGAAACCTTCGATGCCATCCTCGTCTGGAGAGAAGACCGCGCCGGATCGCGGGCAGTCTTCGACGGCGCGCTGAAGCGGCTCGAGCCCTCAGGAGTCATCTGGGCGGTGACGGCGATGAGAAAGGTGCGCGGGCCGACCACCCCCGCGGTTCACCGACTCGAGCTATCCGACCTCGTCAAGGGCCTCGGAAAGGCCGGGCTCGCTCACGACCGCGAAGTCCGCGTGTCGGCGTGGCATGTGGCCTATCGGTTTCGGAAGACGGTAGCCGGGAGCCGGTAGCCGGGAGCGGTTCGATTACTCGACGTAGGGAAAGAACTTCCCCGTCACGCGAAAGAATCGGCCGGTCACGGAGTCGACCGTCAGCTGACAGCGGGTGACTTCGAGAGTCGTCGAAAAGGCGACCCCCGGGGCCTTCAAGCTGACCGGATATCGCGTGCCGACTTTCAGCGGCGAGCTGAAGTCGAAACGAACTCCCGTCGGTGTGACCTCGAGAACTTGACGCGCCGTCTCCCAGCGAACCTTGAGCTCGTACTGTTCGGGCTTCGGCCGCTTGGGGAACTTCCCGCTCTCACTCGAGCGCGAAGGGCGCTTTCCCGCGGGAGGATCGCTTTGTCGTTCAGCCATGGCGAAAATCGGTGGAGGACCTCGCAGCCCTCCCCTAACTAGCGAAACTTACGCCAGGAAATTCCCCACGGATCTCTTTCGAGCCCGAGGGAAAATCAGGAGGACTTCGTCGAGAGAGAGGACGCCAGGCTAATCGCCGCCTGAATGCCCTGTTTTTCCCGGACTTCCCGGACACGCGCTTTCTCGGCCGGCTTCAGCCTTCGGACGTATCCCATGTATTTTCCCTGGAGCCGGCGCAGTGCGCGGACCTTCGGCGAGATGGTGACGTTTCGGCGTCGCGAGGGACGGGCGGCCGCCGGCCGGCTACCCCTTCCGCGGGAACCGCTCTGGATTCCTTCGAGAGTCGCGAGGCGTTCGCGAAGGTCCGCGATCTCCTTCGTGCGGCCGCCGAGAACGGCGGTCACCTGATTCTGTCGGACCTTCCCCTGGGAAAGGAGCGTCTGTAACACATAGTGAGACTCGGCGGGTGTCATTCTCATTGTTTGACTTCTTCCTCCTTAATGTCGTTGTATATCTGGGTCCGGCGGACGGCCGCAGTGTACAACACGGTGTAACGCCCTATTTCTTGCGCGCCCCGGCCGCGACGGCCTTCGGCTTCGGTACCGGCTTCTTCCTGCGGGCGGCGCTCGACCGGGTCGACCGTGGCAGGAGCGCCTCGACGACGTCGGGACGAATCGTCCGGCCCTCCGTCATCACGTACGCCCGGTGAACGACGTTGCGCAGCTCGCGCACGTTGCCCGGCCACTCGTAGGCCTGCAGCATCTCGAGCGCCTTCGGCTCCCACCCGCTGACGCCCGCCCGCTCCTGATCCTCGATGAGCTTGCGGAAGTGCTCGGCGAGGAGCGGGATGTCTTCCCGGCGTTGGCCAAGCGTCGGCAGCGCGAGCGGAAAGACATTCAAGCGGTAGTAAAGATCCTCTCGGAGTTTTTTCGCGCGGATCGCCTCCTGAGGGTCGCGGTTCGTGGCGGAGACCAGGCGCACGTCAACCTTGAGCTCCTGCGACCCCCCGACGCGCCGCAGCGTGCGATCTTCGAGCACGCGAAGGAGTTTCACCTGCAGCTCCGATCCCATCTCGGTGATCTCGTCGAGGAAGAGGGTGCCCCCGGCCGCCTCTTCGAAGTAACCGACCCGCCGTTTGTCCGCGCCGGTGAAGGAGCCGCGCTCGTGGCCGAAGAGCTCGCTCTCGATGAGCGTCGGGGAGATCGCGCCGCAGTTGAACGCGACGAACGGCTTCGCCGCGCGCCGCGAAAGGCGGTGGATCGTACGCGCGGCAACCTCCTTGCCGGTACCGGAAGCGCCGGTGATTAAAACCGGCGCGTTCGACTTCGCCACGCGCCGGATCACGTCGAAGATCTGCGTCATCACGGGCGCACGACCGACGAGATCGCCAAGCCTTCCCGTCTCCTGCAGCTCGGCGCGCAGCGTCTCGACCTCGGACTCGAGCCGGCGGCGGTCGGCGAGCCGATTGAATACCACCTCGAGCTGCGCGGGGCGCAGCGGCTTCAGCAGGTAGTCCACCGCGCCCGCGCGGAGTGCCTCGATCGCGTTGTCGATCGAGCCATGGCCGGTGATGACGATTCCCTCGCGGTCCGGATCGGTCTCGCGCGCGCTGCGGAGAATGTCGATTCCGTCGCCGTCCGGAAGATGGATGTCGACGATCAGAAGACGCGGATCGAACTCTTCGACCGCGCGCGCCGCTTCCTTCACCGTGCCGACCGAGCGCGTCTCGCCGCCGAGGTCCCGGATCGATTCCTCGAGGCCCTTGCGCGTGGCGAGATCGTCTTCGACGATTAGAACCTTCAAGCCAGCTCCTCCGGAAGCTCCAGAATGGCGACCACCCGATCCCCGTCCTGCGTCAGTCGCACGGCACCGCCGGCGTCGGCTGCGTACAACCGGGCGCGCGCAAGCCCCATTCCCCAATTCTTCCCGGCACCCGAGGAGCGCGGAGCGAACAGCTTCTCCGGGTCGTCCGCGGGAAGGAGGCCCAGGTTCTCGATACGGACGTGCAGGCGTCCGTCTCGCCTCTCGCGCACGATGGAGAGCCGCGACTGAGACGCGAGAGCGTTGACGAGGAGCGCGGAGAGCGCCTCGGAGAGTTTCGACCGATCGCCGGCGACTCTTCCCTCCGTTCTGCCTTCGATCGAAAAGCCGTCGGTCGATATCTCGCGCGCCGCCAACTCGATCCAGTCATCGAAGAGGAAGGTCTCTCGCGTCGAAGGCCGCGAGAGCAGTAGCTCCCTCCCCTGCTCGAAGAGATCGAACGCGCGCGTGAGCTCGGTCCTCGCGATGTTGAGCGACTCGGACGGATCGTCCCCCCGAAGAAGACGGCGGTTCGCCCCTTCGAGGTGCAGGGAGACGGCCGACAAGGGCGTCGCCAGGTCGTGGAGAAAGGTGCGTAGGAACTGACGACGGGCCGAGACTTCCGGCCCGTCCGGCTGCGACATCAAATCGGCATCCTTTGTGCTACAAACGACCGGAACCAGCAGGTCCATCGTATGTCAAAACCTCCGAGCGGAGACGCTCCCGTCGAGCCCGGAACAGCCGCCGGCGCCGCTCGTTCCTCGCTCAAGACCCGGCTCAAGGTTTCGGCTTTCGTGGGGCTCGCGATTATCGCGGCGTGGTTGTACTACACGGTGAACCAGGTCCTCACCATTTACGAGGTCACGCGGGACATTCAGCGGACGACGGACCTGCGGGAGCGCGTCGGCGACGCGAGAACGGCCCTCGAAGAAGCGGAGGACTCCCTCGATCGCTACACACAGAGCGGCCAGGGTTACGACCTCTCCCGCCACCACGTCGGGAGGACCGCGTTGAAGACTGCTCTCGGCGCGATTCGCCGGCGCGTGCTCACGGAGAGCTCTCGCGGGACGCTCGAGCACGCGGAGGCCGCCGAAGAGAGCTACTCGAAAGCCGCGGATCGGGCGATCGCACGATGGGCGCCGGGAAGCCCTTCCGGCTCACGGGAGGACCGGGACAACGTCGTCCTGCCGGCGGCCGCGGAGATGCGGGAAGTTCTCCTCGATCTCGAGAACCGTTTCGCGCGGAGCGAGTCAATCGCCGAGGGACGGCTTCAGGGCGCCCGCGATTCGGCGACTGCCGCGCTCGTGATTCTCGCCGGGCTCATTCTCGCCGGTTTTCTGTGGCTCCTCACCGACGTCGATCGGCGAATCCTCTCGCCTTCGGTTGCGGCGGCGCGGGCACTCGGCGACCTCGCGGCGGACCGCGACCCGCCCCGGCTCTTCCAAGCGTCGAACGACGAGGTCGGCGAACTCGGCAAGCAGTTCAACCGCGCCGCCGAAGTCTACGCGGAACGGCGTCGCGCCCTCGGTGAGCGCGACATTCAGGCTTCGGTCAACGCGGTGCTCGCGGCGGCCGCCGCGGTCAACGACCTCCACGGATTCGGGTCGAAAGTCCTCCAGACCGTCCGCGAGATTTCCGGCGCAACGTCCGCCGTGCTCTATCTGCCCGAGCCGGGCGGGACGTTCGCGCCGGTCGAAGCGCTCGGCTGGACGAGTGGACCGGATGACACCGTCGGCCGGGAAGAGGCGCGGCGCGCCGCCTCCGAGAAGCGGCCCATGTTCGTCTCCGTCGGGCCCCGAACGCCGACGATCAACATCTTCGACGGCCGGATCCTGCCCCGCGAGAGCGCGCACATCCCTCTCATCTACTTTTCACAGGTCGTCGGGGTTCTCGCGCTGGGGGCGACGGAGCCGTTCACCGCGAGCGTGCGGAACGTCATCGCCTCGATTGCGCCGAGCCTCGCCGTCGCGCTCGCCAACGCCGCCGCGAACGAGCGCGTGGCGGAGCAGACGCGGCGGCTGGCAGAGCAGAACGAGCTGCTCGAGGAGCAGCGCAGCCGAATCACGCGCACTAACCTCGAGCTCCAGCGGGCCTCCGCGCTCAAGGACCGGTTCCTCGCGTCGGTCTCCCACGAGCTGCGGACGCCGATGACCGTCATCCTCGGCTTCACCGGCGCCCTCCTCAGAGGGGGCCAGGGCGACCTGAACGCCCAGCAGCGCGAGAGCCTCGAACGCGTGCAGCGCAACGCGAAGTTGCTGCTCGGACTGATCAACGACGTTCTCGATATTTCCAAGATCGAAGCGGGCAAGGTCGAGATCCACGAGCAGCTGATCGCGCTCGCGTCCCTTGCCCGGCAGATCGAAGCCGACTACGGCGAGCCGGCGCGAGCGCGTGGGCTGACCTTCCGCGCGGAAGTCGCGCCCGGCCTCGACTCGGTCCGGAGCGATCCGGGGAGAGTGCTGCAGATCGTGGCGAACCTCGTCGGGAATGCCCTCAAATTCACCGAGCGCGGGTTGATCTCCGTCCGCTTCGAGCCGCGCGAGAGGGCGCAGTGGGCAATTGTCGTGTCCGACACCGGGATCGGAATCCCGGAGGAAGAGCAGACGGCGATCTTCGACGAGTTCCGCCAGGGCGAGGCCGTCGAGCACCGTGGCCGCGGCGGAACCGGACTCGGCCTTGCCATCGTTCGCAAGCTCGCGGGCGTCCTCGGCGGAACCATCTCGGTCGAGAGCGAGGCCGGTAAGGGCTCCCGTTTCACCGTGGTCCTTCCGCTGGAGCTCCCGGAAAGGCCGGCCGCACCAAGGCCGCCGGACGCGGAGGCGTGGCCGGTCCCGCCGGCGCACCCCGATCGGAGCGTGCTCGTCGTGGACGACGATGAGGGCGTGCGGCGCCTCCTCGCCTACGAGCTCGCGCCGAGCGGCGTGCGGGTCCTGGAGGCGGCCGACGGACCAACGGCCCTCGAAATTGCCATCGCCGAAAGACCGGGCGCGATCCTCCTCGACGTGTTGATGCCGGGGCCGGACGGCTGGGAGACGCTCCGCAGCCTGAAGCAGCGGCCCGAGACCCGGAACATCCCGGTCATCATGCTGTCGGTCGTCGAGAACCGGGCTTTCGGACTTTCCCTCGGCGCCTTCGACTATCTCGTCAAGCCGCTCGACGTTTCGAAGATCGTGGACAGCCTTTCGCGGGCCGGCGTGCTCGCGTCGCGCGGGCACCTGCTCGTCGTGGACGACGACGCGGACGTCCGGCAGCTCCTCTCGCAGGAGCTCGCGACCGCAGGCTACCGCGTCCTCGAGGCCGAAGGGGGGGCCGAAGCCCTCACGGCGATGGCGCAGGAGAAGCCGAGCGCCGTCGTGCTCGACCTCATGATGAAACCTCCGGATGGCTTCGAGGTTCTCTGCCGGATGCGGGAAGACCCCGAGTTGAAGGAGATCCCGGTCGTCGTCGTTACGGCGAAAGAGCTTACGGAAGCGGACTACAAGATCCTCCGGGGAGCGGCACGTCGCGTCGTCCGTAAGGGCGCCGACCCCTCGCGCCTGGTGGCCGAGGTGGTGCGCGCCGTAAACGAAGAGAATACCGCCTGATGGCGCGGATCCTCGTCGTCGAAGACTCGCCCGACATTCGCGTTCTCATCCGGATGCTGCTCGAAGCCGCCGGCCATCAAGTCTCGACTGCGCCGGACGGCCGCGCCGGCGTCGACGCCGTGCGGGCGGAACGCCCCGACCTCGTACTCATGGATCTCTCGCTCCCGGTGTTGTCCGGCTGGGAAGCGACGAAGGAGATCAAGGAAGATCCGGACATCGCATCGATCCCGATCGTCGCCGTCACGGCCCATGCCATGCACGGTGACCGCGAGCGCGCGCTCGCCGCCGGCTGCGACGGGTTCATCCCCAAGCCGATCGACGAGGAAACGTTCGAGTCCCTCGTTCGCTCCTATCTGCGCCGGCCGGTCCATGAAGAGCCGGCGGTCTCGCAGCCCTCGCGCCCGCCGGCGCCGTCCTCTTCGCCCCGCACGGACGACCCCGGACGCATCCTCGTCGTCGACGACCACGCGGAAGTGGCCGAGCTCATCCGACACGACCTGGAAAGCGAAGGGCACGAAGTCGTCGTCGCGCGCACCCCCGACCAGGTTGCCGAGTTAGCGGCGGGCGACCGGCAGTTCGACCTCGCCATCGTGGACGTGATGCTGGGACCAGATTCCGGCTACGACTTGACCGCGGACCTCGTGTCGCGTGCAAACGAGTATCTGCCCGTGCTCCTCGTCACCGCCGGGGAGATCGACCGCGAGAAGGGGTTTGCGGCGGGCGCCGACGACTTCATCGCGAAGCCTCTCGACGCGACGGAGCTCGTCGCCCGCGCCCGCTCGCTCATCCGGGTCGGGCGTGCGATCCGTTCGCAGGGGCGCGCCGCCCGCGAGCGATCCGAGGCATACGACAAGCTCGCGGAGCTCGACCGGTTGAAGTCGGACTTCCTTTCGACGGTCTCCCACGAGCTGCGCACGCCGTTGAATACGATCATCCTGCTCTCCCATTTGATCGAGCGCGAGGGAAAGACGCCAGCCGACGAGGAGCGGAGACTCCACGACATCCGAGTCATTCGGGAAAGCGGGGAGACGCTTCTCCGGATGATCAACAACATTCTCGACCTCGCCAAGCTCGAGGCGGGCCAACGCGACCTGCACCCGCAGCGCGTGGCTCTGAAGCCGATGCTCGACGAGACCGCGGACCTCCTCGAGCCGCAGGCGCGGGCGCGCGACCTCACGCTCACGACGGAGGTGTCTCCCGACCTTCCCGAGACCGCCGTCCTCGACCGCGAGAAGGTCTCGCGCGTTCTGATCAACCTTCTGTCGAACGCCGTCAAGTACACGCGGAAGGGAAGGGTTGTGCTCCGGGCGGCGCCCTGGCAGGACAGCATTGCCTTCGAGGTCGAAGACACCGGAAGCGGCGTTCCTGCGAATCTCGTGGGGACCGTGTTCGAGCCTTTCCGCCAGATCCGCACGGGGAACGAAGACGCGCCGCGGGGGACCGGACTCGGGCTGACCATCTCCAAGCAGCTCGTCGAGCTCATGGGGGGCGACCTCCTCTTCGACAGCCGCGAGGGGGTGGGAACGCGGGTCGCCTTCACGCTGCCGCAGCTCGAAGCGACGGAGGAGATGTTCGCGCCGCTGGCAGCGGTGGCGTCGGAACCGGGAGAGAGCGGGAAGGGGCGGCGAGTTCTCGTCGTCGAGGACGACGCGTTCTCTCGCTACGGCCTGAAGAGCCTTCTCGAATCGGAGGGCTACGAGGTCACGGAAGCGGGCGCGCTCGCCGACGCGGAGGACTCCGCCCGCCGTCTCCCGCCCGACGTCGTGATCCTCGACATCACGCTGCCCGACGGCGACGGCGCGGAGTGGCTGCAGCTCGTCGCGAAGCGCGACGGGAAGGTGCCGTTCCCGGTCATCGTGCTCACCGGCATTACGGCGGACGAGGACACCCGGCGGATCGAGCGGGCGGGAGTGTTCGCGATCCTGCAGAAGCCGGTCAACCTGGGGCTCCTCTTCCAGGCGCTGCGCGACTGTCAGTCGTCGCGGGAGCCCGTGGCCGGGAACCGGTAACACCCACCCTGTCATCCCGAGCCCTTCGCCCACCCTGTCATCCCGAGCCCTTCGCCCACCCTGTCATCCCGAGCGAAGCGAGGGATCTGGTCTCGCTTGATACAGCCCCTGCTGCTCAGGACAGGCTCCGCGAGGGATCCGGGCCCAGATTCCTCGGCCTTCGGCCTCGGAATGACAGGGAAGGATGCTTTCTCGACTACGCCAGCACGTCCCGCCTCAGAAAGACGGCGTAGGCCACCACCGCCGCGGAAAGAGCCCACACCGCCAGCACCACCACGCTGAACGGCACGGTCATCCCCGTAATCGGCGCCGGGGAGCCGGAGTAGTAGTCGGGAAGCGGCAGGTTCGTCACGAAGAGATATCGCTGCGCCTCCCACGTGGGCGCGACTCGCGGCAGGATCGTCCCCGCGATGAGCGCGGCGAGCATCGTTCCCATCGCCGCCGCAGTCGAGCGCAGGACCACCGATGTGAGGAACGCGATCGCGCCCACGGCGAGCGTCGCGAACCAAGCGAGCCCGAACGCGAGAAGCGTGTCCGTCCAGAGCGGGAGGGAGCGCACGGCGGCCGGATCGAACGCATCACCGGCGAGGCGAAACCCCGCTAACACGGGCGCGCCCCAGCCGCGATAGCCGAACGCGAGGCCGCCGAAGAGATAGGCAACGACGCCCCCAAGCGTCACCGTCAGCGTGATCGCGACGGCGAGCGCCGCGAACTTGGACGAGAGGACGCGCGCGCGGCCCACCGGCCGCGTCAGCAGGAGCTTGATCGTCCCCTGCGCGAACTCGGAAGAGACAATGTCGGCCGCGAAGAGTATGGCGAGCAGCGGAAACAGCAGGTAGCTCGAGGCGCTCGCAAACCCGCGCGCGAAGAGCGGTCCGGAGATCGCGTCCGGGTCGACGTTGCGGTCGAGGTGGTACTGCACGCGCGCGATCTCGTAACGCACCCAACGGAGCTGAGTTTGCGGCAGCCGTCCCGAACGCTCCCAGTTCTGCATCCTCGCGACGCGCTCCTGAGACTCGATCCGCCAGTCGCGCCGCGGGCGCCGGTCGCGCGCCTGCGTCTGCGCGAAGACGATGAGCCCGTTCAAGGCGACGAGGATCAGGAGCGCGACCCGGAATCGCCGGCGCTTCAGAAGCTTCAGGACCTCGTTCTCGACGAGGGGCGCGAACTTCATACGGTCTCCCCGGCCGTCACCTCGAGAAAGATCTCCTCCAGGGTCGAGGCCTGCCGCTCGACGCCAAAAACGCGGACTCCGGCGGCGACGAGCGCCGCAACCGCATCGGGGACCCTCTCGCGCGCCACCGGGGAGGACACCGCTTCGTCGCCGTCCACGCGCGCATCCCCGTTTCGCGCGAATGCCCGCAGGATCTCCGCCGCGCGATCCGCCGGTCGAGCGCGGAAGAGCAGCCGCTCGGCTCCCCCTCGTTCGAGCAGCTCCTGGACCGGTCCCATCGCGAGAGTGCGGCCCCGGTGGATGATCGCGACGCGGTCGCACGTGAGCTCGACCTCGGAGAGCAGGTGGCTCGACACGAAAATCGCGATGCCCCGGTCCGAGGCGAGATGGCGGATAAGCTGCCGGATCTCACGGATGCCGGCGGGATCCAGTCCGTTCGCCGGCTCGTCCAGGATCAGGAGGTCGGGCTCTCCGAGAAGCGCCTGGGCGAGGCCGAGCCGTTGGCGCATGCCGAGCGAGTAGGTCGAGACTCGATCGTCCAGGCGCGCGTCGAGGGCGACGAGCGCGGCGAGCTCCGGGATCCGTGTCTCGGCTCCGTCGGGCAGCATCCGCGCGAAGTGCAGGAGATTCTCCCTTCCCGTCAGGTACGGGTAGAGGTCCGTCGACTCGACGATGCATCCCACGTGGGACATCGCCCTAGCGAAGTCGCGCGCGAGGTCGAATCCTCCGATGCGGATGCGGCCACGATCTGGACGCGCGAGACCGACGAGCATGCGGATCGTCGTCGTTTTCCCGGCCCCGTTCGGACCGAGGAAGCCGAAGACTTCGCCCGCCGTCAACTCGAAGGAGACGTCGGAGACGACCTCGCGCCGCCCAAACCGCTTCGTGAGCGTTTCGGCGGAGAGAACGGTCGAGCTCGAGGGGTCCACGTGCTGTCCTAGGTTCGAAGTCTCGCGTAGTGAGTCCGCACGGACACGTATTATCGCGGCATGCCACGCGTCTCCTCGCGCCTCTGGTTGTGGTACGTGCCGGCAACCCTCGCGGCGATCACCGGCGGCCTCCTTGCCGTCGGGTTTTCCCTCGCCGTTCGCGGGAGCACGGGAGAACCGCTCGGCGAGCCTCCGCCTCCCGCTGTCCAGACCGCGCCGGCGAAGAAGCCGGGGAGCCGGCTCCTGCTCGTCCTCGGAGACTCGCTGTCTCACGGAACGGGCGATCCGTCCGGGCGAGGCTACGCGACCGACGTCGTCCTGTTCCTCCGGCGAACCGGGCCCGTCGAGTCGGTGAACCTCGCCGTCGCCGGCGCGGAGTCCTCCAACCTCTTCACGCTCGTCGAGAGCGCGAACGTGAGATCGCTCGCCGCGTCGGCCGATCTGATCCTCCTCTCGGTGGGAGGCAACGATCTCTCCCACTCCCTCGGACGTGCCGGCGCGCCGGCGGAAGCGTTGACCGCCGTGACGGCCGCCCGCGCGCAGTTCCTCCGGAACCTTCGAAGGATCCTGGAGAAGCTTCGCGAGGCGAACCCCACGGCGCCGATCCGTTTGGTCGGTCTCTACCAGCCCTTCTCGGGCGACGGGCGCGAAGTGCGGATCGGCGCCTCCATGGTCATGTCCTGGAACTCACTGGTCGCGGAGACCGCGCTCGGCTTCGCGAACGTGTCCGCTATCCCGGTCTTCGACCTCTTCCAGGGTCGCGCCGACCGGCTCGCCGCCGACCAGTTCCACCCGAACCGGGACGGATATCGCGCGATCGCGGAGCGGGTGATCCAGAGCCTGCCGGCGGGGTTGTGAGAGGGAGAACGTAAAAAAAGGCCGCCTCGGGAATCGAGACGGCCTTGCCGGGAAAGGAGGAGTACCCGGCGGACTCAGGTCGAAGACCTAGTCGTCATGCCCGCACGAGTCCGAGTGGGCGTGCCGGCCCGCACCCGGTCCATAGCTCCGGTCCCAGTACTCACGGTTGAAGTCGTAGTACGGATCCTCGCCGTAGACATGGTCATCCCGATAGCGGTCGTCTCGATAGCTCCGGTCGTCTCGGTAGCGCCGGTCATTCCGATAGCGCCGGTCGTCGCGATAGCGGCGGCCCGTGGAGTAGCGATCGTCGTACCGACGCTCATAACGGCGGTCGACGACCACGACGGGCTCCTCGACCACGACCCACCGGGAACGAACGCGGTGTACGGGAACCCAGTGCGAGTGGTGCGCCCGGTGTGCCCGACAAGCGAACGCGGGGCTCGAAAACCCGTACCCGTAGCGAGGACGCTCGATGACCCGGTACCCGTAGGGCACGTGCGAGCCGACCGGATACGCGGGGCTGCCGTAGTAGCCGCCGCCGTAGTTCGGATCTCGACCGTAGTACGGATCGCCGACGCCGACGGAGATGTCGCCGTGAGGAAGTCGAAACCTCCCCTCAACTCTCACCTGCGCCTGTCCCACGGACGGAACCAGAAACATGGACACCGCCCCCAGTGCAGCGCCCAGCGTTGCGATTCGAAACGCTCTTTTCATAGTGACCTCCGGCCGCGTTCCTCCACGCGGGCGTTCACAGATAAGGCAACGCCGGTGCCACGTCGAGACGACTGAAGGGAAAGGGCTTAGCGAATTCTCGCTGAGTGTGAATGTCCGCTGCGAAGGTCAGAACGGACCGGAAAGGGAACAGTCGAGCGACGTGGGAGGTACGACTGCCGACTCAGGACTTCGGACTTCTAGGACTCCGTACTACAGGAACCGCCGAAACTTCCCGACCGCCTTTCCGAGCCCGAAGAGAATCGACGCCGCGGAGGAGATCCTTCCCATTCTCGCGGCGAGCGAGCGTTTCCCGAAGAGTTTGTTTCCCACCGTCCACGCCGCCGCGAGACCCCCCGCGACGAGCCCCGCCGTCTTCCAGTGCGAGCGCCGCTCCGCGACGTCTGCGCGCAACCGCCCCAACTCGCCCGCGAGCACGTCCCGCTCGAACTCACCGCGCCGGCGAAGTCCCTCGATCCGCTCGGAGCGCCGCTCCTTCACCGCGGGGGCTGCCGCGTCGCTCATTCCGATCCCGCCCGGAAGCGCTCTTCGAGGTCAGCGGTCTTCATCGCCTCTTCCTCCTCGTCGTCTTCCTCGTCGTCGTCTTCACCCGGACGGATGCTCGCCCGCTCCGCCGCGAGCGCGTCCGGACTCGCCGGGCCTTCGTCGGCCGACGGTCCCTCTTCGCGCACCGCGTCGAGGTCGCGCCGGATCTCGTCCCGCGTCACCGGAAAGTCGAACGGACGCACGCGCGAGAGCGACCTCCACCCGAGGTACCCCGCCCCACCCGAGATGGCGAGGTAGAGCACAAAAGCTGCGGTGATTCCCGCGATCGGCCCGCCGAACAGACGCGCGAAGAGCGCGGCGACGAGAGCGGTGAGCAGGAGGAGAGCGAGGACCAGGAAGACGGCGGCGATCGAGAACCCGACAGCGGCCTTCCCGAAGAGCGCGCCCTTCTCCGCGAGCTCCTCCTGGAAGATCGCGGCGCGCGTGGCGAAGAGCGCCCGCGCGGCGCGGGTCGTCGAGGCAAGGCGGTCGCGCCAGCCCGGTTCCGGTACGGCGTCCAGCGGCTCGACGCCGTCGATCTCGGCTTCGCGCCCGCTCAAGCGAGACCGGCCTCGCGGGAACGGGCCGGCTCGACCGCGGCGATCCGTATCCCCGCTTTCCGAAAGAGCTCGTGGATCCGCTTCGCGATCTCGGCGGCCCCGGGCGTGTCGCCGTGAAGGCAGATCGTATCCGCGCGGACGGGGACGCGCGTCCCGTCCTGCGCGATCGCAACGCCGTCGCGGGCCAGCCCGACCGCCTGCTCGGCCGCCTCGTCCGGATCTGTCAGGAGCGCTCGCGGCTCACCCCGCGGCACCAGCGTGCCGTCCGGGCGGTAGCGCCGGTCCGCGAACGCTTCCTGCGCGACCGCGAGGCCGGCGTCCTCTCCGGCTCCAATGAGAAGCGAGCCCGCCGCCCCGACGAGCACGAGGTCATCGCCCGCCCGCCGCACCCCTTCGGCGATCGCGCGAGCGACGTCGGGGAACTCCGCAGCGCTGTGGTACAGCGCGCCGTGTGGCTTCACGTGCGTCAAGCGGCCGCCGCGCGAGCGGACGAACCCCTGCAGCGCACCGACCTGGAAGACGATCAGGTTCTCGATTTCGTCGGCGGCCATCTCGACGAACACCCGGCCGAAGTTCGCCCGGTCGGGATAACCCGGATGCGCTCCGACGCGCACACCGCGCGTTAGCGCGAGCCGCACCGTCTGGTCCATCGTCGTCGGATCGCCGGCGTGCACGCCGCACGCGACGTTCGCCGAGGTGACGTAAGGCAACAGCTCGGCGTCGTTCATCCCCTCGCCCACGTCGGCGTTCAGGTCAACGCTCAAAGCCCCGCCATGTTAACCCGCACTATTCATGAACGACCTCAGCCGCCCAGCGGATCGCGGGGACATGGTGTATCTCACCGGGCAGACCTTCGAAGTGTCACAGACCTCTTTGGCCCAGTCACTTGCACGTGTTTCGGCTGGGTGCCCATGAATAGTCCGGGTTACCGCGGCGTCCGCTCGCTACCGGCTCCGGTGGCGAAGCTCTTCCATGGCCTCGGGAAGATCGGTCGGCCGGAATCGAACCGGGGTCCCGGGCGGTGCCTGCGCGAGGAGCGACCAATCCCGGGTGATCACCGTGGCGATCTTTGCGTATCCGCCCGTCACCGGGCGGTCCGGCCCGAGGACGATCGGAAGCCCATTCGCCGGAACCTGGATCGTGCCGAGAGCGGTTCCTTCGGGCGGAACGTCCGGAGCGCGACGCAGGTCGAGGGCCGGACCCTCCAGGCGGATGCCGCGGCGATCGCTCTCCGGCGACACCCTGTACGTCGCCGAGTAGAACAATGCCGCCGACGCCGCCTCGAGGACGTCCGCCTGGGGCCCGGGCATCGCCCGCAGCGTCACGCCGCCCTCCGCGGGCGGCCGGATCGCGACCGCCGACGCCTCGAGGCCCGGCGGCCTGCCGGTTCCGGCCCGGACCACCCGATCCCCTCGCAACAGACGCCGCGTCGTCTCTGCCGGACGGCTTTCGGCGAGGCCGCCCGCGACGCAGAGATAGGTGCGCGCTCCGATCCGGGCGCGTCCGAACGTGATGCGGTCTCCCTTCCGCGCCGGAAACGCCTCTCCGAGCGGCGCCGCGTTTCCGTTCCATTTCACGTCGAAATCCCCGCCGGCGAGCGCGAGCGTCGCATCCGACCGGAGTAAGAGCTCCAGTCCGGAGAGCGTCACCTCGAGCGCCGCGGCGCCGGCGTGGTTTCCCACGCATGCGTTGCCGACCGCGAGCGAGTCGAGATCCATCGCCCCACCGGCCGGGACGCCGCTTCGTCCGAGCCCGAAGCGCGGCGCGCCCTGGATCGAGGTGAACGGGCCGGGCGTGACGACCTCGAAGAGCGCCTCGTCTTCGACCGCAGCATTCCGCGCTTCCCCGGCGCGCCGCTCGGCAAATCGCCGGAGGAGCTCGGCTTCGCCGATCGGCTCGAACGAGACGCGGTCACCGGGCGAGAGGAGCGCGGGCAGCTCGGCCGCCGGATCGAAGAGCGATACGGGCGACCGCCCGATGAGCCGCCACCCTCCCGGCGTCTCGGAGGGATAGATCGCCGAATACTCGCCCGCGATCGCGACGCTCCCGGCCGGAACGCGCGGGCGGGGACTCTCGAGGCGGGGCACGGCGAGCTCGGGCGGGAGACCCGTGAGATACGCGAAGCCGGGCGAGAATCCGAGAAACGCGACCCGGTACTCCGCGCCCGCGTGCCGGCGACAGAGCTCGGCCGGGTCTAATCCCCGGTCGCGCGCGACCGCGAGGAGGTCGGGTCCGCCCTCCCCGCCGTACGCGACGGGCAGGCGCAGAAGTCGGCTCTCCAGGACGGCGGGCTCCCTCTCGGCCGCGAGGCGCCGCAGAAGCCGGGCGATCCCCGCGGAGTCGCGCGCCCGCGGATCGAAGAGCACGAAGAGCGTGCGGGCGCCCGGGATCGCGTCGAAGACGCCGTGGAGGCGCCTCTTCAAAAGCCTTTCCGCAAGCGAGACGGCGGTTCGGTTTGCGTCGGAGTCGGACCGGCCGGGAAACTCGACGAGGAACGAACCCTCCGATACGTCTCGCTTGGCGAGGTTCACGACTCTGTGGCGCGCGCCTGCCGCCTCCACCACCAGAAGACGGGGACGCCGGTCGCGACGAGCGCGTAACCGGGCCACGTGGTCCGCGGATTGGCGGCAAGCAGAACCGCGATGAGAACGATTCCGGCGGCCGCGTAGACGAGCGGCAGGAAGGGATAGCCGGGAGCCCGGAATGGCCGCGGCAGGTCGGGATGCTTTCGCCTCAACACGATAACCGCGACGACGAGCAGCACGTAGAAGAGGATGTCGGCGGAGATGACGTACTCGAGCAGGTCGCTGTAACTCCCGGACAGCACGAGCACGGAGGCCCAGAACGCCTGCGCCCAGAGCGCGTTCGCGGGGACCGCTCTCCCGTTCAGCCGTTCGAGCCGCCGAAAGAAGAGGCCGTCCCGGGCCATCGCGAACGAGACGCGCGCTCCCGACAGGATGAGCCCGTTCACGCACCCGAACGTGGAGACCATGATCGCGGCGGCCATCACACCGGCGGCCGCGGGTCCGAACATCGCCGTCGCCACCGCCGTCGCGACCCGGTCGGCCGGCGCATGCTGAACCTCCGAGAGTGGCAGGACGTTCAGGTAAGAAACGTTCGCGAGAACGTACAGGGTCGTCACGAGGAGGCACCCCGCGAGCAAGGCGATCGGGAGCGTGCGGCCGGGTCTCTCGACCTCCTCTCCCGCGAAAGTCACGTTGTTCCACGCGGATTGGGAGAACAGCGGGCCGACCATCGCCGTCCCGAGGGCGACGAGGAGAGCGGTGCCGTTGAGCGCTCGTCCGCCTTCGGAGACCGCTCTCCAGAAGTCGTCGGCGTGCAGTGCAGCGCCCTCGCGCCCGAGCACCAGACCGAAAACCGTCAACGCGACGAGCGCCGCGAGCTTCACGAACGTGAAGACGTTCTGGGTTGCCGTTCCGGTCCGGAGCCCGGTCGTATTGGAAGCGGTCAACAGGACGATCACGCCGACTCCGACCGCCTGCCCCGCGGAGACCGAGAGGGGTCCTACCTGAGTCTTCGCCTCCGAGACCGCGGGCCACAACACACCGAGAAACTTTGCGAACGCGACGGCGACCGCGGCGATCGTGCCCGTCTGCACGACCAGGAACATGGTCCATCCGAAGAGGAAACCGAACAGAGGACCATACGCCTCGCGGAAGAAGACGTACTGGCCCCCCGCCTTCGGCATCATCGCGGCGAGCTCCGAGCAGCAAAGCGCGGCGATCATCGTGAGCAATCCGGCGATCGCCCAGGCGGCGAGGAGCCAGCCGCCCGACCCGAGCAAGCGCGCGCTCTTCGCCGAGACGATGAAGATGCCGGAACCGATCATCGAGCCGACGACGAGTGTCGTGGCGTCGAGCCAGCCGATTCCGCGAACGAGCTGGCGGCTCAGAGCTTTTTCTTCGCCCTGGCCTTCGTCAGCTCCTCCGCGAGCTTCGGGCTCATCTTCGGCATCTCGCCGGTCGCGAGGAATTGGACGAGGTCGGTTAACCGCTCGCGGTGGCGCTGGATCGTCGGCGGGATCTTCGCCCCGAGATCGGTGACGCCGAGCATGCCGAGCGCGTTGACGAGCGTGAAGGCTTCCTCCGCGTCCTCCCTCGGGTCCCACTCCTTGAGCTTCTTCGTGCCGGACAGGGCCGCCTCGAATTCTTCGCGGGCGCCGGGCGCGCCGAGCCTCGCGAGCGAGAGAGCCGCCCACTCGTAGATCGTCTGATCCTCGGCGGAGCGGAAGAGCGTGAAGAGCTTCTCGGCCGCCGCGGGGGTATCCGCCCCCGCGAGGCCGACCCAGAAGACCGCGTGGGAAGCGGCATCCTCCTTCACCGTGGCGAGGGAGGAGAGAACGCGCTGGATCGCCGCCGGTTCCGCCTTCTTCGGGAAGGCGGCCAGCAGGGTGCGGGCCGTCGCGTCCCAAGCCGCTCGCGCGTAGACGCTGGGGAACGGGATCTTGAGGGACGAATCCCAACTCGCCCAGCGGAACGTCTTCGCCGCGAGCTCCGCGCCGTCCGCAGCCTTGAGCGACGTCTGGAGGTTTCCGAAAGCGAGCACGTTTACGCCGCCGAAATTGTGCGCGACCCACTCGACCCGGAAGTCCCGGACGGTGAGCTCCAGAACGGACCCGCCGTCGCCGACCTTCATGCCGAGCACCTCGACCGCTTCCTTCGCAGCGGACTCGAACAGCCCGGCCGCCGCGTTCGGCTTGTCGCTGTACTGCCCGATCAGGGCGGGCCCCATGAGCGCCCGCTCCATGAGACCGGCGATCAGGACCGGGTCGGCCGGACGTTCGTCCCGGACGACGATCCGGATCGTCTCGGAGCTCTCCGGGAAGAGCCGACCGACGCCGGAAGTCGCCGGCTCGAGTTTCTTCAGCCGGTGGAGAGGTGCGGCGAGCGCGGCGAGCGGCGCAAGAACGAGAACGAGGTACGCGAAGGCGAGAGTGGCCCGATCGAGCTTCCTCACGATGTCCTCCTCGGACCGGAGAAAAACCGCTCTCTTTCGACCCCTAGCGCTTGGGCTTGGACTCCACGAGCGCCGTGAAAGCGGCGAGCCGGTCCATGATCTTCGGGATCAGCTTCCTCGACATCCAGGCTTCGCCGGAGGCCACCGCTTCGAGAGCCTCCGGCAGGAACCGCGACATGTCCTTCTTCGTCACGCAGCCGACCGCGCCATGGGAGAGCGCCTCGATCATCCGCGCTTCGGACGCCCGGCCGACGAGAAGGATGACCTTGGTGCGGGAGCTCTTGCGCCGCAAGACCGAGATGAGCGAAGCACCGAACTCGGACGAGAGGTTGAGGTCGAGCAGCACGACGCTGGGCTTCAGCCGCCCCGTCATCGAAACAGCCTCGAGCCCGGTTCCCGCCTCGCCGACGACGCGCATTCCGCGGAGCGACTGGATCGCGCGTATCGCTGCCGCGCGGCTCGACTTCTCCGAGTCTGCG
>JBKJVY010000045.1:0-3742 GCA_046717185.1 Thermoanaerobaculia bacterium | reverse complement strand
AGCGGTTCGCTAGCGATCCGCTTCGCCAAAAAGGCGCCGATCGCCTCCCGCGAGCACCTCCACCAGCTGCTCGGAGTAGTAGTCGGCTCCCGAGCGCGCTTCCAGCGGGACTCTCTGCTCGTAGAGCGCGCGTCCGCGCTCGATGTCGCCCGCAAGGAGAGCGTAGAGGTTTCCGTGCTTGCGTCCCACCGCGACCGCCTGCTCGTTGTAGAGCTTGATCTCCGAGGCGAGAAGGCGCGCGAAGCGCCGCGCTTCCTCGCGGCCCCCGTCACTTTCTGGCTGAGCGAGAGGTCCAGCGAGAGAGCCGGGCGCGGCCGGTTCCGATGGTGCGACGTCGGTGACCGGCGCCTCCGGCACCTCCCATCGCGCGAGCGGGGGCGCGGGGACGAGCTTCCTTTTCGCGAGGCGATCCACGACGAGCCCGGCGAGATACGTCAGCACGGCGATCGCTTCCCGGTCGAGCCCTTCGCCCGCCCCGTCCGCGTACACGGCGCCCGAAACCTTCTCGCGCACGACGAACGGCACGAGAACCGCGGCCACGGCGTCGGAGGCTCCGAGTGCGCGGGAGACGTCGTTTCCCGGGTTCAGCTGCTGGGGAGCGCCCCCGATCGCGCGGTCGAGGGCTTCGGAGGGGGCGAGCGCGCGACGATCTACATCTGCCCCGGAGAACCCCGCGGACTTCCAGACCTCGATCCGGCCGTTGCGCAGGACGAGGAGCGCGGCTCGCGACGCGTGGCGGCGGCACTCCTCGAGGAACCGGGTCAATGCCTCCACCTGGCCGGCTGCGCCGTCCAAGCGCCGCACCGACTCGGGATGAACCCGGCCGCGGCCGTTCGAGCCAGACGCCGGCCCCGCGGGCGTGCGGCGAAGCTCTTTGGGGAGCGTGCTCTCCACCACGGCCGTCGATTATCCGGGCGCCGTTCCGAAGGAGTCAACGCTCTAACCGCGCTAACCCGCGTTGAGAGAGAAATTTGAAGAAGTCTGGAAGGACTTGAAAACCCGGCGCGTTTGATGCAGGGATCGGCTCGGCTCAGTGCCCCCAGCGTCCCCCGTTTCCTTCCTAAGTCTTTGCTATTAAAGCATTTCCTTGACGCCCCGGAATCTGCCAGAGTAAGATCATGGATCGGTTCAAGTCGGTCGATAAGGGGGTGAATGTTCGTGCCTCTCGTCCACGTCAAAGAAGACGAATCCTTCGAGAACGCGATGCGGCGCTTCAAGCGGAAGTGCGAGAAGTCCGGAATCCTCTCGGAGCTGAAGAAACGCCAGCACTACGAGAAGCCGAGCGCGAAGAGAAAGCGCAAGGCGATTCAGGCCCGCAAGAAGATGCTCCGCAAAATCTCGGAGGAGCGTCGAGCCACGCCTTAGAGAACTTTCGGGAGGAGGACGGCGTCGATCTCCGGGCGCTCGAATTCGACGTCGTCCTCCGGCTCGTTTCCGCTCTCGCCCGCACCTCTCCCGGCCAGGCGGCCGTCCTCGAAATCACCCCCAGTAACGTCCCGGAGCTTGCGCGCCGTCGGCTCCAGGAGCTCTCCGAGCTCGGGGAGTTCCACGCTCGCGAAGGCCGGCTGCCGGTCGCCGGGCTCCAGGACGTCGGGGCCCCGCTCTCCGCGCTCGAACGCTCGGGCGGCTCGGCGTCGTTCGCAGACTTCCGCGCGATCTTCTCCTCCGCTCGCGCGTCGCAGGCCGTACGGCGCGCCCTCGCTCACGCGAAGACGCCGCTTCTCGCCGAGCGCGCGGCCCGCCTTCCCGACCTCCAGCCGCTGATCGACCTCTTCGCACGTATCTTCGGCGCGGACGGGGCGGTGAAGGACGACGCCTCCCCCGAGCTCGCCGCGATCCGGCGCCGCCTTCGCCGCCGCCGCACCGAGGTCTCACGGATGCTCGAAAAAATGCTCGAGACCCGGCGGGACGCGCTCGCGGACAGCGTCGTCGTGCTGCGCAACGACCGTTACTGCCTGCCTGTGACCGCCTCCGCCCGATCCCGCGTCGCGGGGATCGTGCACGACCGGTCCGGCTCCGGCCAGACCGTCTTCGTCGAGCCGCTCGAGGTCGTCGAGGCGAACAACGAGCTCGCGCTCGCCGCCGCCGAGGAGCGGCGTGAGATCGAGAGGCTCCTCGCGGAGCTCGGAAGGGAAGTCCTCGACCGCGCCGACGAGCTGTCCGACGCGACGGATGAGGTGGCCTCCCTGGACACGATCGAAGCCGCGGCCGAGTTCGGGGTGATCGCCCACGCGCGAGTGCCCGAGATCTCCGACGACGGCTCGTGGGTTCTCGCGTCGGCGCGCCACCCGCTTTTGGACGCCCGCCTCGCGGAGTTGCGGCGCCGGGCGCTCGGAGAGTCTCGCGGCGCGAAGGACGTCATCCCCCTCGATTTCGAGCTCGCGCCCGACAAGAGGCTTCTCGTCGTGTCGGGACCGAACGCCGGCGGGAAGACGGTCGTCCTCAAGACCGCCGGTCTCTTCGCCCTCATGGCGCAGGCCGGCCTGCCGCTCCCTGCCGGCCCGGGGACGCGCGTCCCGTTCTTCACCGACGTGCGCACCGAGATCGGCGACGCGCAGGCGATCCTGTCGGACCGCTCCACGTTCTCCTCATCGATGGAGACGCTGGCGGAGATCCTCGAGACCGCCGCCCCCGGCCAGCTCGCGCTCATCGACGAGATCGGGAGCGCAACGGATCCGGAGGAGGGAAGTGCGCTCTCAATCGCCTTCCTCGAGGAGTACCTCGCCCGCGGCGGGCGGGCGATCGTGACGACGCACCTCTCGGCGGTGAAGAGCTTCGCCGCCGGGCGGCCGGAAGCGGTCGGCGCCGCAATGGAGTTCGACGAGACGACGGGCCGCCCGAACTTCCGGCTCCATCCGGGTCTCGCCGGCCGGAGCCGGGCACTGTCCGTCGCCGCCCAGGAAGGTCTGCCGCCGCACGTCCTCGAGCGGGCGCGTGAAATTCTCGGTCCCACGTGGGAGCGGCGGGAGCGGACGGAGGCGGACGCCGAGGCGACGCTCGAGCGGCTTCGCCGCGGCGAGGAGGAGCTCGCGCGGGAGAGAGAGACGGCGCGCCGGGAGGCCGAGCGGCTGGCATCCGAGCGCGTGAAGGCCGCGAGGGACCGCGAGCAGATGCTCGAGACGGGTCTCGCCGGGTTCGAACGGGCGAAGAAGGACCTCGCAAGGAAGGTGGAGGAGGAGCTCGACGCGATCCGCGAAGATGCGGGGCGCCGGGCAAGCGTCTCGGCCGCGCAGATCCTCTCGCGAGCGGAAGAGGCGGCCGCGGCGACCCCGGTCGAGGAGGCGCGCGAGCACCTTCTCGAACGCTCCCGCGAGATCACCCCCGGCGACCGCGCGCGGCTGCGGGGAGGCCGAGTCGAGGGGATCGTCGCCTCGCTCGAGGGAGAAGTCGCCTGGCTCGAGGTCGGCGGCAAGCGCATGCGTGTGCCGCGGACGGATCTGGAGCGGGTCGGGTCGGCCCCGACCGCCTCGGTCGGCGTGAGGGAGGTGACCGAGCCGACGTCCCCCGACCTCGGCGGATCGACGCCCGAGGTCAACGTGATCGGCCGCCGGCTCGAGGAAGCGATCGAGGACGTCGAGAAAGCGCTGGACGGCGCTCTCCTGGCCGGCGCCGCCCGCTTCCGCGTCGTTCATGGGCACGGAACGGGACGGCTGCGGGACGGGCTGCGCGATCACCTGAGGAAGCACCCGTCCGTGTCGCGCCTTCGGGCGGCCGACCCCCGGGAAGGTGGTAATGGAGCGAC
>JBKJVY010000044.1:0-3826 GCA_046717185.1 Thermoanaerobaculia bacterium | reverse complement strand
CTCGTTCGAGATCGTTCAGAAGGCGCTCGCGGCCGGCCTGCCGTTCGTCGCCGCGGTTTCCGCCCCCTCCTCGCTCGCCATCGACCTCGCGCGCGAGTCGGAGATCACGCTCGTCGCGTTTCTGCGTAAGGGGACCTTCAACGTCTATTCGAGGGGGGACCGCCTCGACCGGCCCGGCGGCGCTCGATGAGCCCCGGGAGGATCCACCCGAGGAGCACGCCCGCGAAGATGAGGAGCCCGACGGCGATGGCGAACGCGAGCCCGAGCGCGAGACAGGAGAGTGCGGTCATGGAGACGAGCTATCCCCTATCAGCTGTCAGCTGTCAGCGTCCGGAGCAGGCACGCTGCCCCAGAACATAGAAAAAGATCAACGCACCGCCGAGAATCAGCGCAGCCAGCAGGAACGTCGCCACGACGGCCTTCCTGCTCGAGAATCTCTGATTCTCCTCGTCCATTTATCACCTGTCTGGCGACTCCGCCGGGGTCGAGCTGATAGCTGGAAGCTGATAGCTGAACGCTTTATATAATCGCCCGCCATGAAGATCTTTTCGGCACCCGCGCTCAGAAACGTCGCGGTCGTGGGCCACAACACCGTGGGAAAGACGACCCTGGTCGCCGCGATGCTGTACGCCTCCGGCGCCACGACGCGGCCCGGCCGGATCGAGGACGGCACGTGCCCGACCGACTTCGACGGCGAGGAGATGGAACGGCAGATCTCGATCAACCTGGCCGTCGCGCACGCGATCCACCGGGACGTTCGGGTGAACTTCCTGGACGCGCCGGGTTACGGGATCTTCTCCCCGGAGGCCTACTCCGCGGTCTCCGCCGCCGACTCGGCCCTGATCGTGCTCGACGCGGTCTCGGGGGTGGAGGTCCAGACCGACAAGGCGTGGAAGTTCGCCGCGGAATTCGGCCGGCCGGTCATGTTCGTCATCAACCGGATGGACCGGGAGCGCGCGTCGTTCGACCGGGTGATGGAGGCTCTCCGCAGGAAGTTCGGTCGGGGAGTCGTCCCGCTGCAGATCCCCGTCGGCGAAGAGAAGTCGTTCCACGGCACCGTGGACCTCGTCCGCATGGAATCCCACATTCAGGAGGGGGGACAGCGCGTGGACGGTCCCATCCCCGAGGACCTCGCCGGCCGCGCCGCCGAGGAGCACGAGAAGCTGGTGGAGATGGTGGCCGAAGGCGACGACACGCTCATGGAGAGGTTCTTCGCGCAGGGGACGCTCGATCCGGCCGACCTCCTGCCCGGGCTCCAGAAGGAGATCGCCGCGCGCAGGCTCTTCCCCGTATTCTGCACCTCGTCCTCCCAGTCGATCGGCGTCCGGCGCGTGCTCGATGCGTGCGCGACTCTCCTCCCCTCCCCCGAAGGCACGAAAGTCACCGCCACCGGAAAGGACGGCAAGCCGGTCGAGGTGGTAACCGACGAGAAGGGGCACGCGGTCGCGCAGGTCTTCAAGACAGTGTCCGATCCCTTCGCCGGCCGGATCTCCTATCTGCGGGTGCGGTCCGGTCACTTCCAGTCCGACGGCACCTACTGGAACGCGTCGAAGGGCGTTCCGGAGCGGTTCTCGGGGCTCTTCCTGCCGCAGGGGAAGGAGCACGTCAACGTGCCGTCGGCCGAGGCCGGCGACATCGTCGCTGTCGCCAAGCTGAAGGAGACGGAGACGTTCGACACGCTGACGACGAAGGACCATCCCGTCGTTCTGCCGAAGCTTTCGATACCGGAGGCGTCCATCGCGTACGCCATCGAGCCGAAGGCGAAGGGCGACGAGGACAAGATCTCGACGGCTCTCCACAAGCTGATCGAAGAGGATCCGTCCCTTCACTTCCAGCGCGACGAGGAAACGAAGGAGTTCCACCTCGCCGGAGCGTCGCAGCTCCACGTCGAGATCGCCGTCGCGAGGCTGAAGAAGCGCTACGGGGTCGAGGTCATCCTCCATCCGCCAAAGGTTCCCTACCGGGAGACCATTACCCGCAAGGCGGAGGCGCACGGCCGCCACAAGAAGCAGTCGGGGGGCCACGGACAGTTCGCCGATTGCCGGATCAAGGTCGAGCCTCTGCCCCGTGGGAGCGAATTCGAGTTCGTGGACGAGATCTACGGCGGCTCGATCCCGCGCAATTTCATTCCGGCGGTCGAGAAGGGAATCCAGGACGTCCGGAAGAAGGGTTACCTCGCCGGTTACCCGATGGTGGACTTCCGCGTGATCCTCTACGACGGTGGGTACCACGACGTCGACTCCTCGGAGCTCGCCTTCAAGATCGCCGGGGCGCTCGCGTACAAGGACGCCATGGAGAAGGCGCGGCCCGTGCTGCTCGAGCCGGTGATGACGATCGAGGTACACGCCCCGAACGAGTACGTGGGCGACCTCATGGGGGACCTCTCGTCCCGACGCGGGCACGTCCAGGGGATGGAGACGGAGACCGACGACACGATCATTCGCGCGCAAGTGCCGATGGGAGAGCTCCTCACCTACGGCGCCCAGCTACGCTCGATCACCCAGGGCCGCGGCTCGTTCCACCTCGAGTTCTCCCACTACGCCGAGGCGCCCCAGTCGATCCAGGAAAAGATCATCGCGCAGGCCAGGGCGAACAAGGCGGCCGCGGAAGGGGTGTGACCCGTCAGGTTGTCATTCTGAGGAGCGCAGCGACGAAGAATCCCCCGAAAGCAAGGGATCCTTCGTTGCGCTCAGGATGACAGACCCACTCCCGAAGTGGTCAGATCCACACTGCTATCTGTTCGCGAGCAGCGGGACGCCCTTCGCACGAAGAAGCCGTTCGTCCGCGGTCACGAGCGTCAGCTCGAACACCACTGCCGTCGCGGCCAGGAAGCGATCCGCCGGATCCTCGTGCGGCACATCGACCGTCCTGCTTTGGATCGCGACTTCCCGATTGACCGGGGCCTCTCGATAGGGACCGGTTTCGAAGGAGCGGGCGATCCACTGCACCGGATCAATCTGGAATAGCAGCCGGCCCTTCTTGGCCAGAATCAACAACTCCCAGACGCTGATCGAAGACAGCCACAGCTCGTTCACGGGCGAACGAAGTTCCGACGCGACCCGCTCCGACAGCCTTGCCGGATCGGCGAGACTCCAGACCCAGATGTGAGTGTCGAGCAGGAGCTTCAACTCCGAAGCACTTCCCACTCGTCTTCGTTCGAAGCCGGGGAAACGATGTCCCCGACGATCGTCACCGTCCCCGCGAGCGAGCCCAGCCAGTCGCGCCGGTGGGAGGGCACGGGAGGCGGAACGATTTCCGCGATCGGCTCTCCGAAGCGCGTGACGAGGACCGGCCGCCCGGTCCGTTTGACCTTCTGGAGGACTGCGAGGCAAGTGGCCTTGAACTTCGAGATCGCGATCGTCTCCATCCTCCCCAGCCTATACTTGTGGTAGACCATAGTCAAAGACCATGGTCAAACTTGTAGCGGAAGTTCAGAGCGTGTGGCCGCCGCTTCGTCGAGCCGCGGCGGCTACCTCTCTGAGCCCCATTCTAGGATTTCCGGTGTCTAGCCGAAAACGGGGGGCAGAGCAATGCTAGACGCTCTACGCCGGCTCATTTCTTGAAGTCCTCGAAGAAGTGCTCATCGATGTCAAATGCCGCTCGTGGCTTGAGACCGAGCTCGAGCTTCTCGAACATGTCGAGCAGCTTCTCCCCGTCGACGAGCTCGATCGGCGGGACGCCGTCTCGAACTGCCTCCCGCCGGGCCTCGGCGGTAAATGTTCCAGTTGTCAGAATGATGCCTTTGTCCGCGCGGCCGGCCATCGCCCCTCGAAAGTCCCTCACCTGTGCGGGAGCTACTGCCCCTGAGTACCTCTTGCACTGGAAA
>JBKJVY010000043.1:0-5719 GCA_046717185.1 Thermoanaerobaculia bacterium | reverse complement strand
ACGATGTCTCCCCCGCGCGGCGACCCGGTTTCGGCCGTCTGGCCTCGTCGGATTCTCCTGGCCGGCACGTTCTTCGGGATGCTCGCGTCCCACCGACTCTGGCTGACGTCGCGCCGTTTTCCGCTGGGCGTCCCGCCGCTGTGAGAGCCGCGGAGCTACCGGCCGCTGGCGCGTTACGTCGCCGGGTTCGCGGCATGCCCCGACGAAATCCAGCTGGTAATCGTTCCGCGGTTTGGTGCCGTCACGGTCGAGGATGGCGGGGCGTTGGCTTCGTCGACACGACGATAGGGTGGCCGATTAGGCCTTTCCGAGAAACCGGCCGACGATCGAAGTGCTACGCTTTTCGAACGGGGCCGGAGTGGCGGAATGGCAGACGCAGGGGACTCAAAATCCCCCGCTCTCACGGGCATGTGGGTTCGACTCCCACCTCCGGCACCACGCCTTGCTACAGCTATGGCCATCCGCTAGCGCTTCGTCGTCCCATCCGCGTCGCCGTCGGAGAGGATGTGGCGATACTTCTTCTCCCGGTCGGCGTTGTCGCGAGAGAACGATGCAAGGCCCCGCGCGAGCCGCGCCGATCGAGGAGCGCCCGCGTCCGGAGCGGGAGGCGCCACCGTCGGCCGTTCGTCGCGTGCCTCGGCCACGGCCGCTCCGGCCTCTTCCGCGCCGGCCTCCGCGGCCCGCGCGATCGGGTCCGTGCGCGCGTGAGCCGGAGCCGACTCCCTGGCCGGGGGCGCGGCAAACGTCTCGTCGTCAGCGAGGAACGGCGGCGCTCTGTCGGTGGGCGGCTGCGCAATCCCGGGCTCGGACGCGTTTTCCCGAGGGGAGCCCCCCAGAGCTCGTTTGACTGACTCCCAGAGGGGCGGGCGATCCCGGGGCACGATGCGATTGTACGCGCGGCGCGAAGAACGTTCTTCTTTCGCCTGGGCTCGCCCGATGAAGAGCGTCAGTGCTCCAGCCCGTACTCCTTGATCTTGTTGTAGATCGTTTTCAAGGACAGCTTCAAAAGCTCCGCGGTTTTCTTCTTGTTTCCCCGCGCGAACTCGAGCGTTTTCTGAATGAGCCTCCGCTCGACTTCGGCGAGCGAGTCTCCTACGGCGATCCGTACGACGGGCACACGCCGGCGTCGCGAACCGCGCGCCGCGAGGGGACGCCCGAGAACCGAGCGGACAACAATGGGACCGATGGTCGGGCCCTCCGCAAGCTCGGCCGCGCGGCGAACGGCTTCGCGAAGCTCCTGCACGTTGCCGGGCCAGTCGTGGGCCGCGAGCGCTTCCATGGCTTCCGCGTCGAACGCGAGCGTACCGGCGGTCTCTTCGAGAAAATGTCGCGCGAGCCGCGCCACGTCCTCGCCCCGCTCCCGGAGCGGCGGAAGGTGAACGACCGAGCTCTCGAGTCGGGCGAGGATCGGAGCGAGCAGCTCCCCGCGTCGCACGGCATCGGAAGGGTCGCGATCCACGGCCAGGATGAAACCCGGGCGGTCTTCCCGTTCGAGCAAGGTCAGCGCGAGGTCCTGCACCGCCAGCGGAGCGAGGTCGATGCCGGGAAGAAAAACCGTTCCCGCGCGGGCGCGACCAATACCCTCCTCGAGGTCTTCCCCGCCGACGCGGACGAACGGCTCGGCGCCGCGGGGAGACAAGCGGTGAAGAAAGAGCGCGGCGGCCTCCTTCTCGGTGCCGTCCTCGCCGGTGACGAGGACCGCCCGCTCCGGGGCGAACCGCTCGATCGCGGACATCGCCTCCACCCATCGGGCCGATCGCCCGGGCATCGCCCCGGCGGCTTCCAGGCGCGCCAGCCTCAAACGCGTTTCCTCGGCCTTGGTCTCGCGTTCCCGCAGGCTGCGGAGCTTCTCGAGCAGGACGGCGACACGTTCCGCGGACACCGGCCTCCACAGAAAGTCGTCGGCTCCGCGGCTCATCGCGTGGACCGCGTCCTCGAGACCGTCCGCCGGAGCGAGGACCCAGGTCGCGCGGCGGGGGCTCTCGCGCGCAATCTCTGCCAGAAAGGCGGCTGCATCGCCGTCGGGGAGGTCCAGAGCGGCGACGACGACGTCGGGGGCGTAGTCCGCGAGGTGACGGCGGGCCTCGGCAAGGGATGCAACGCCGCGGAACTGCCCACCAACTCCCGAGATCGCCTGGCGGAGCGCATCACGGGAATCCGGGGCAGGATCGACGACGAGAACCTTCACGGTCAACCGAACATCGGATTCTAGCAGGCCCGATCAGGAACCTACGACTCGCGACTCAGGACTCAGGACTTGATACCTGGACTCTTCCGGAGCCGTATCCCGAGCTCCGGCCACATTCCGTCGATCCGGCGGCGGACGTCCTCGCTCATGACGATCTCGTCGGGCCAGCGCCGGGCGAAGCCCTCCTCCTTCCACTTGCGCGTGGCGTCGATCCCCATCTTGCTGCCGTAACACGGAAGCCGCGAAGCGAAGTCGAGCTCGTCCACCGGCCCGTGGACGAACTCGATGTCCCGCTCCGGGTCGATGGAGGTGAGCGCGCGCCAGAGCGCTTCCGGAGAGTTGCGGAGGTCTGCGTCCCGGTCGAAGACGACGATGGTCTTCGTGAACATCATCTGGCCCGTTCCCCAGATCGCGTGCATCGTCTTTCGCGCGTGTCCGGGGTAGCGCTTGTCGATCGAGACGAGCATGAGGTTGTGGAAGATCCCTTCGACCGGAAGGTGCATGTCCACGAGCTCGGGGATCATCTTCCGGACGAGCGGGAAGAACAGCCGCTCCACCGCCTCTCCGAGAAACCCGTCCTCCATCGGCGGCTTGCCGACGATCGTCGTGAGATACACCGGGTTGCGGCGGCGGGTCACGGCGGTCACGTGAAACACCGGGAAGTCGTCGTCGAGCGAATAGAAACCGGTGTGGTCTCCGAACGGTCCCTCACGGCGACGCTCGCCCGGGTCGACGTAGCCCTCGAGAACGATCTCGGCTTCCGCCGGCACCGGCACGCCGATCGTCTTCGCCTCCACGAGCGATACGCCCTCGGAGCGCACGAACCCGGCAAAGAGAAACTCCGAAATCCCGGGAGGCAGAGGAGCGATTCCGGAGAAGACCGTTGCGGGATCCGCTCCGATCGCGACGGCAACCTCCATTCGTCTGCCGTCCCGCTCGTACCCGCGCGCCTGTCCCGCTCCGTCCTTGTGCTTCTGCCAGTGCATTCCGGTCGTGTTGCGGTCGTAAACCTGCATGCGATAGACGCCGACGTTTACTTTCGCCGTCACCGGGTCTCGGGTGATGACGAGCGGGAGAGTGATGAACGGCCCGGCGTCCTGCGGCCAGCACGTGAGCACCGGAAGCGCGCCGAGATCCACCGCGTCTCCGGTCTCGACGATCTCCTGGCAAGGCGCGGACCGAACGGTCTTCGGGAAGACCTGCGCGAGCTCCGTGAGCTTCGGGAGCGTTTTCAGCTTGTCGAGAAACCCGGCGGGCGGGGTCGGATCGAGGAGAGGCGCCAGTCGCGACTCCCACTCTTCCCAGCTCGAGAGTTCGAGCGCGCGCAGCATCCGGCGCCGCGAGGCAAACAAATTGATCGCGACGGGAATCGCGGACCCGGAGACGTTCTCGAACAGAAGGGCGGGACCATCCCCTTTCACGGCGCGGTCGGCGATCTCGGCGATCTCCAGTCGGGGTGACACCTCCCGTTGGATCCGAACGAGGTCGCCGTCCGCTTCGAGCGCGCGGAGGAACTCCGACAGGTTGCGAAAAGCCACGATCCTGCTACCGGGCCGGGCTCGGGCGCCCGTAACCGCCCCGGACCCAAGCCTCGACTCCACCGGAGACGTGCGAGACGTAGGGAAAGCCCTGTCGCGCGAGGAATTCGCACGCCGACGCGGCGTCGATGCCGTCACGGCTGAAGATCAAGATGGGCTCCTTCTTCCAGGCGGCCAGCTCCCGGTACCGGCGGGGCAGGTCGCGAAGCGGAATCTCGCGCGCTCTCGGGAGCCGCGGGAGGGCCGCCGGATATTCCTCGTCGCGGCGGACGTCGAGGAGGAGTACGCCCGGGTTGTCTTTCATCATCTCGTGCGCGACGCCGACCTGGATCTCCCGGCAGTTTGCGGTCAGCGAAGCGACGACGCTCCGGCCGGCGGCGCACGACGCGGAGAAAACGAGCAGAACGCCGACGAGCGCCCGAACGCTCGACCGGGAGAAAGGATCCGGATCATTCCCGCGCATCGCGTCGAATTATAGGAACATCGGCCCGGATCGAGCCGACGACGGCTCCCGCGGCGTTCACGACGGACGGCGCCGCGAAGTCGGCGAGCTCGCGACGCGCGCGGGACGAGAGCAATCCCAGCCGATCGAGGATCGACAGAGCGACGGCGTCCCTGGCCCGGGTGCCGCCGTCTTCGATCTTGAAGGCGATCCCGACGGACAGGTTGCCGCGCGAAGCCGCCCGGATACCGATCGCGTACACGGCCTCGGCGCCCTCTTTGCTGATCGAGCGGCCTCGTCCCGCCTTCAAAAAGGCGGTCGTAAACCGGCCGCGGCCAGCGACCATGTCCGGTTCTTCCCACATCGCGTCGCAGATCAACCGGCGCGCCTCCCGCTCCCCCGGAGTTTCGCCCTGAACCGCGTGGGAAACCAGCCGGGCGTAGGCCAGGGCGAGCGCGGCGAGCGGCATCGAGAACACGGGCAGGCCGCACCCGTCGACGGCCACTTGCATCCGCTCTTCCCGGGCCGACCCGAACCGGGCGAGCCGGCGCCGGATCTCGGCCTGGAGAGGATGGGCGGCTTTCCAGTAGCCCTTCGGGGAGAGGCCCCGCAGCCGGCAGGCGAGCAGAAGTCCCGCATGTTTTCCGGAGCAGTTGTTGTGAAGCTTCGTCGGCGATTCACCCCGCCGGGCCAGGAGCCGCGCCGAGCGGAGATCCATGGGCTCCTGTGGACCGCAGACCAGGTCTTTCGGCGAGAAACCGCCGCGAGAGAGAAGGCGCCGAGCGACCCGCACGTGCCTCGGCTCGCCCCCATGGGAGGCGCACAGGAGGGCGATCTCGGCCGCCCCGAGGCGGAATTGTTCCGCGCCGCCCGACTCGATCAACGGCAATGCCTGGAAGGGTTTCGCCGCGGAGCGGGGGAAGACGGGCCGGCCGGGGTCCCCGCTCCAGGCCAGGAGCCCTCCCTCCTCGTCCACTACAGCCGCGTCGCCACGATGGCCGGACTCGACGAACTCGCCGCGCAGGACCCGGGCGAGAAGAGGGGGCGCGTCGGGCATCGGCGGGTTCTATCAGAGCCGCTCCCGCACCGCTTTGACGAACCGGGAGAACCTCCCCTTTTGCAGACCGGCTGCCGGGCGCCGGGAATTCGTCATCGGTCACATCGCCGGCGGCCGGTCCTCGTATTAGCATGCCGCCTGATTCGCTCGATTCGTCGTTCGGAAGCCCGGGAAGGTGTGGTGCCGCCGTGAACGGTCCTCCCGAAAACTCGATCGACCTCAGGCGGCCATCGCCGTAGAGTCCCTTTCCGGCCGGACCGGAGTCTCCGGATGCGTGTACGACGAAGGTCCAATAGAAGTTAGCTCGGACGGGTGTTCAAATCCCTTCACTTAACCGAGGGATTGGAAGGATCTCCCGTATGAGAGAGAGGGCGGAAATCAATGACAACGAACTGGGAGTCGAAGACTAGTAGAAAGTCGGAAGGGGGGGTTGCTATCAAACACAACGCCGCGGGAGAAGGATTCGTGAAAAAAAACCGCAATGCGGAGAAAGC
>JBKJVY010000042.1:0-2909 GCA_046717185.1 Thermoanaerobaculia bacterium | reverse complement strand
GGGATCGGGGCCGGCGGCTCCTCCGGCAGGACCTGCTTCACCCGCGGGTCCCGGTAGAGCGCGATGTGCTCGTAATAGAGGACGGGGTCCGGGTCGGCGATGGCGGAGGCGAAGAGCGCGCGCGCGTCGGACGGCGTGGACGGGACGACAATCTTGAGACCTGCCGTCCGGTAGAACCATGGCTCGGTGTTCTGGCTGTGGTACGGCCCGGCGTGACGCAGCCCTCCCCACGGCATCCGCACGACCATCGGGACCGAGCCGCCCCAGCGGTAACGGATTTTCGCCGCGTTGTTGACGAGCTGGTTGAAGCCGGTCGCGACGAAGTCGTTGAACTGGATCTCGCCGATCGGCCGCTGTCCGGCGAGCGCGGCGCCGACGCAAACGCCGAGCACCGCGCCCTCGGAGAGCGTCGAGTTCAGAATCCGACCGCCGAACTCCGAGAGGAGCGGCCGCAGGAGGAGGAACGCGTTCCCGTATTTTCCGCCGACGTCCTCGCCGTAGACGAAGACACGCGGGTCCGCGGCGAGTGCATCACGGACGCCGAGCATCACGCCCTCGAGAAAGGTGCGTCCCTTCGGGTCGAACGGCAGGCCCGGCTCGGGTCGAAGGAGCACGTCCGGCAGCAGACGGGTTCTCGTCTCCGGCTCGAGGACCTCGATCCTCCGACGGGTCGGCTCGTCCGCAAAGACCCCCCGTCCGGCGCCCTCCGGCTCCGGCCACGGCGCGGCGATCACCTTGCGCGCCTCTCCCTCGACGAGCGCGTCGGCCTCCGCCTGGAACCGCTCGAGGTCGCCCCTTCCGATGATCCCCGCCGCTTCGAGCCGGGCCGCGTACGCCGGGATCGGGTCGCGCTTCGACCAGAACTCGTAAAGCCCGCGGTCCGCGTAACCGGCGTCGAAGAGGGGCGGGTACTGCCACGAGATTGGCGGATCCTTGCCGAGGTAGAGCATGTCGTCGTGGTGCGCGTGGCCGCACATCCGCATGCACACGAGCTCGATCAGCGCTGGCCCCTTTCCCGCGCGCGCCCGCTCGACTGCCCAGGCGAACGCGGCGGCGATCTGGTCCGGATCCGTCCCGTCGAGCGTGATGCCCGGGATCCCGTAGCCGGCGGCCTTCTCCGCGAAGACGCGCACAGCCGACTGCTCCGAGACCGGCGTCGCGAGCGCGGTCTGATTGTTCTGAACGCAGAAGACCGCCGGGAGCTTGCGCGCGGCGCACAGGTTGATGGCCTCGTGCCACTCGCCGAGCGAGGTGCCGCCTTCGCCGATGTACGAGATTCCCACGCGCCCCGAGCCTTCCCGTGCGAAGGCCATCGCCATCCCCGCGATCGTGAGCGCCGCGATCGACAGGGGCGCGGTCGGCGGGAGGATTCCCCAGCCGAGGTCGCCGATGTGAAGGTCCTTGCCCTCCATCGGCACGCCGGCCTTGCCCATCTGAGCGGAGAGCGTCATCCGCACGCTCTCCGCGTCGGGCCGCATCGCGAGCGCCGCGCCGAGGTCGCGGATGAGCGGCGCGACGACGTCGCCGCGCCACGAGCCGCCGGGGCCGCGATACTCCTCACCCCGGCGGAGGCGAATCGCCGAGGCGTAGATCGCCTCCTGGCCGAGCGATCGGAAGCCCTTTCCCTGAAACGAGTTTCCTTTGTAGCGGACCTCGCCGCCCGTGAAGAACGCTTTCAACCGGTTGTCGGTGGCGCGCGTCAGCACCATGCCGCGGAGGATCTCGATCCGTTCCGTCGGGGTGAGCGACGCCGCGATCGCTTCCCTGCGCAGGAACCCGTCGCAGGACTCCACGACCTCCGCCCGCGCGCCGCGTAAGCGTTCGGCGGCGGAAATGCCCGGGGTCGTCTCGGGAACTGACTCGGGGGGCGCCTCCGCAAGCGCCACGTCCAGGGCGTCGCCGAAGGGGACGCGGAGCGACTCGATCGCGGCCTCGTCCCTCCCCGGGTCGGACCCGGCGATCGAATCGAACGCGGCGAGGATCCGGCGGAGCGCGAACGGATGCCGTTCCGCGGCGAAAGCGGCGAGGCGGGCGCGCAAGGAAACGGTCGCACGCGGCTCCGCCTGCGGCCGGCCTTCTTCCGGCGGCAAAGCGAACGACGGGCGGCTTCCGGGAGAACCGGTCACGATCGAGGGATGTTAGTCCGGAAGGACTCGAAACCGCCGTCGGCCGAGGCGGTAGATCTCGAAATCCCGCCGGTCGGTCGTGAAGACGAGGTTCGTGTCCAGTTCTTCGGCGAGTACGACCAGCGTCGAGTCGGCGTAATCCATCGGCAAGTCTGCGTACTTTTCCAACAGCGCCCGGCACCGCCGCAGGGAACTGGCCGTCGGAGGGGCGAGGGCCGACGCTCCGCGGATGAAGAAATCGAGGCAGGCTTCTCTTCCTCGGCGGGCGCGGCCCAGCAGGTGACTCGCCTCGGTCAAGACCGCCTCGGTGCTGACGATCGCCCCTTCCCACGCCTCGAAGAACCGAACGCAGCTCTTGTGGTACTTCTGCGAGGGATCGAGAAGAGACACCAGCGCGCCGGTGTCGAGAATCAGCTCACCGGGCATTCTTGAGCGATTCGAGAACGTAGCGGCGGTGGTTCTCCGCGAGGTCGGGGATCCCGGATTCTACCGATCCGATCAGATCGCGAACGAGGTCGGCAGGTCGTCCCCGTTTTCCACTAACAGGCATGAGTACAGCGGTCAACGAAAGGCGAACGACGTCTGAACGACGCCGGCCGCTCCGGCGTGCTGCGGCGTCGAGGGCGCGGCTGAGGTCGTTCGGCAGCCGGACGGTAATCTGCTTGGTCATGTCATGCATTGTAGTGCAATGCAGGGCAAAGCGCGGCGAAATGCCCGATCTCGGTCGGCCCGGGGAGTAGCGCTCGAGGACCTCAGTCGTCCAGCCGCGCGCCGGAGAACGCC
>JBKJVY010000041.1:0-7844 GCA_046717185.1 Thermoanaerobaculia bacterium | reverse complement strand
CGCGACCAGGTGGCCAAGGCCAGGCAGTACGCGAAGTTCGGCGTTCGGGAAATGTGGATCGCCGATCCGAAAGCGCACACGATCGAGGTTCTCGTCAACTCGTCGGAGGGCTTCCGTCGAGAAGCCGTGTACGCCGGCGCGGATGTCCTGCGCTCTCCGATCATCCCCGCCCTTGAGATCCCACTCGACCGGGTCTTCTGACCCGCGACAGCCGATGCGCGTCCTGCCCGGAACGAGCGGGTTCTCGTACAGGGAGTGGAAG
Source organism: Thermoanaerobaculia bacterium (assembly GCA_046717185.1). GTDB lineage: Bacteria > Acidobacteriota > Thermoanaerobaculia > UBA5066 > Gp7-AA6 > Gp7-AA6. The sequence goes on along the minus strand of JBKJVY010000041.1, from coordinate 7,582 downwards.
GGAAGCTTCTATCCCGAGGACCTTCCGGCCACCGGGATGCTCGGGTACTACGCCTCGCGACTCCCCGCCGTCGAGATCAACAACACGTTCTATCGGATGCCTCGCGCCGAGCTCCTCCAGAGCTGGGCGGAGCAGGTCCCCGACGGTTTCTCGTTCGCGCTGAAGGCATCGCAACAGATCACGCACCGCAAGCGGTTGAAGGAAGCCGAGGAAGCGGTCGGGTACTTCTTCCAGGTGGCCACCACTCTTGGGGACCGGCTGGGTCCTGCTCTCTTCCAGCTGCCTCCGAATCTGAAAAAGGATCTGCCGCGCCTCTCCGACTTTCTCGCCGCGCTCCCGCCGGCCTCGCGGTCGGCGTTCGAGTTCCGGCACGAGTCGTGGTTCGACGACGAGGTCTTCGCCGCGCTCCGCTCGGCGGGCGCCGCGCTCTGCTGGGCGGAGGACGAGGACCTCTCGACGCCGCGCGTGGCGACGGCGGGCTGGGGTTACCTGCGCCTGCGCCGGCCGGACTACACGGACGCGGACGTCGTGTCGTGGGCGGATCGGATTCGCGAAGAGACGTGGAGCGACGCGTACGTCTTCTTCAAGCACGAGGACGAGGGCACGGGCCCGCGGCTGGCGGAGAGGATGCGAGAGCAGTTCCCCTGAAGGAATCCGCCCCTCGGAATTCGGCGTACCACCGGTCGTGAGAATCGAAACCGTCGCGATTGGCGCCCCGCGGAGAGTCTCCTGGAAGGGGCGGGAAGTCCTCACGTCGATCTTCAAGACCCCGGTTCCCGGCCCCGTGACGGTTCGGCGGCACAACCTCGACGGCGACCGGCAGTCGGACCTCTCCGTTCACGGCGGCGAGTACAAATCGGTCTACGCTTACGCGCTGGAGGACTACGAGTGGTGGGCCGGAACCCTCGGGCGCGCGGTCGAGCCCGCGGGCTTCGGCGAGAACCTGACGATCCGCGGCCTCTCGGAGGGCCCGGTGAACGTGGGCGACGTTTTCCGCATTGGCAGCGCCGAGCTGGAAGCGACGGCGCCGAGGCTTCCCTGTTTCAAGCTCGGCCTGCGGTTCGGAGACGTCCGGATGATGCGCGCCTTTGCCGACAGCCGGCGGTACGGGGTCTATTTTCGGGTCGTGACGGAGGGGGAGGTCGAGCCGGGATCTCCGGTGGAGCGGATTCACGCCGATCCGGAAGGCATCCCGGTCTCCGAGATCGCGCGGGTCACCCTGTTCGACCGCGGCGACGCGGCGATGCAGAAGCGGCTGGCGGCCCACTCGAGGCTCGACCCTTCCTGGCGGGCCCATTTCCACGAGAAGCTCGAGAACACTCGCGGGGAGGAAGCGTGAAGAAGCCGCGGTCGGCCTGTACCCACGGCGTGGACGCCGTGCCGGGCGGCCGAGCGCGTTCTCCGAAGAAGGCGTGCGACGCTTGCGGGGGAGCCGAGGATCTTCGTGTCTGCCAGACGTGCGGCTACGTCGGCTGCTGCGAGTCGCACGACGGCCACGACGCCGCCCACTTCGAGGCGACCGGCCATCCGTTCATCCGGCCGCGGTCGGAACGCCTCTTCGGGTCCGCCGGGTGGCTCTGGTGCTACCTCTGCGAGGCCTACCTGGAGTGACCGGCGTGCCGGGAGCCAGGCCGCGGTCTTAAGAGGCGGCCGGTGTTAGAATTAGGACCATTGTGAGCGCAAGAGCACTCGGAAACGCCTCCATCTCCTTCGGCCTCGTTTCGATCCCGGTAAAGCTTTACACGGCGAGCAACTCGTCCTCCGCGATCTCTTTCAACCTCATGCATCGCAAGTGCGGGTCGCGTTTGAAGCAGCAGTACATCTGCACGAAGGAAGAGACGATCGTCTCGCGCGACGAGATGGTCAAGGGGTACGAGTTCAACAAGGACCAGTACGTCCTGTTCACCGACGAGGAGCTGAAAGCGTTCGAGGAGCAGGCCACCCAGACGATCGACGTCACCGAGTTCGTCCCGATCGACAAGGTCGACCCGGTCTACTACGACAAGCCTTACTACCTCGGGCCGGACAAAGGCGGGGCGAAGCCGTATCGCCTCCTCGCCGAGGTCATGAAGGAGACCGGCCGCGTGGCGCTCGCCAAGTACGCCGCCCGCGGCAAGCAGTACCTCGTGATGCTGCGGCCGGCGGGCGAGGGGATCGTCATGCAGCAGCTCCTCTACGCCGACGAGGTCCGCTCCTTCTCCGAAGTGCCGCTCGACAAGGCCGAGTTGAAGGAAGGGGAATTGAAGCTTGCGCGGATGCTCGTCGAGGAGAGCTCCGTCGAGTCCTTCCGTCCGGAAGCTTACGAGGACGACGTGCGCAAGCGCGTTCAGGAAGCCCTCGACCGCAAGGTCGCCGGCGGCCAGTTCTCCGTTACCGCGGCCCCGAAGAAGGGGGGCGAGATCGTCGACCTCATGGAGGCGCTGCGCGCGAGCCTCGGAAAGCCGCCGCGCAAGGCCGCTCCCCGCGCGGTGGCGGCGCCTTCACGGCCGGCATCCTCGTCCGAGCGCAAGCCCCCGCGGAGCGCTCTTCGGAGCGTTGACAAGCGCGCGGCGACCTCGCGCAAGTAGGACGTGAGGGCCCTCCGGGCATGAAACCGTCGCCCGGAACCGACCCCGGCGGGGGATACGGCGCGCGGGAAGTGTCGCGGATGCTCGGCCTCTCCGTCGCCCACCTTCGGGCGTGGGTGCGCTCCGGATTGCTCGAGCCGGAACGTGGTCCGCGCGGAGAGCTGCGGTTTTCACCGGACGACCTCACTCTTCTTCGAGCGGCGAGCGGGCTCGCCGGCGCGCGAATCGGCCCGCGCCGCATCGAGCGCGCGCTGTCCCGGCTGCGGGAGCAGCTCCTTCCGTCGGGGTCTCTCGACGACTTGGAGATGTCGGCGGACGGCAACCGTATCGTCGTGACGGACGGTTCCGCGCGCTGGCAGCCGGAGTCCGGACAGATCCTGATGGACTTTCCCGCGATGGGTGGCGAGTGCGTTCCCCTCGCACGGAAGAGGGATCTGACCCCCTTCGGGGATCAGACCCCATCAGACACCCGGCCGGCTCCCGTCGCGAGAGAGAGCGAAAGCGCGGAAGCCTGGTACGAACGGGGCTGCGCGCTCGAAGCAGCCGACGCCGCCGCGGCCGAAGACGCCTACCGCCGGGCGATCGCGCTCGATCCGACCTTCGCGGATGCCCACGTGAACCTCGGGCGGCTTCGCCACGAGGCGGGAGACGCCGCAGAGGCGGAGGTGCACTACCGCGAGGCGCTCGCCGGCCGCCCGGACGACGCGACTGCCGCGTTCGACCTCGGCGTCGCGCTCGAGGATCTCGGTCGTGACTCCGAGGCGATCGAAGCGTACGAGAGAGCGGTCGAGCTCGACCCGTCCCACGCCGACGCCTTCTTCAACCTCGCCGGCGCCTGCGAGCGCGCCGGGCGTGCGGCCGCGGCGATCCGGTACCTCAAGGCTTACCGCGCTCTGATTCGTTCCCGCTCGCAGTGAGCGGCGGCTCGCGAGCGAAGGACGCGGGAGGTCGCGCGCCCCGCGGCTCAACCCTTTTGACTCCGGACGACCTCCACTTCTTCAACGAGGGGTCGCACACGCGACTGTTCGAGAGGATGGGCGCGCATCCCGCCGCGCCCGGGGAGGCCGGAGGCGCGAACTTCGCGGTCTTCGCACCGGAAGCGGAGGCGGTTTCGGTCACCGGGGACTTCAACCGCTGGGACCCGGGGAGCCACCCGCTCGTTCCCCGCGGAAGCTCCGGCGTCTGGGAAGGGTTCGTTCCGACGGTCGGACCGGGCGCGGTGTACAAGTTCCACGTCCGTTCGCGACACCGCGGTTACCGCGTGGACAAGACCGACCCGTTCGCGTTCTTCCGCGAGACGCCGCCAAAGACGGGCTCGATCGTTTGGGACCTCTCCTACGAGTGGGGCGACGCGACGTGGATGGCCGATCGCGCGGCGAACGGCGGACGGCGGTCTCCGGTTTCCATCTACGAGGTCCACCTCGGGTCGTGGCGCCGTCCCGACGGCCGGCTGCCGAACTACCGGGAGATCGCGCCCGAGCTCGCGGCCTACGCGCTCGAGCTTGGCTTCACACACGTCGAGCTCCTGCCCGTGATGGAGCATCCCTTCTACGGCTCGTGGGGCTACCAGACGACGGGCTTCTTCGCGCCGACGAGCCGCTACGGCACCCCCCAGGACCTCATGTTCCTGATCGATCACCTGCACCAGCAGGGGGTCGGCGTCATCCTCGACTGGGTTCCGTCGCACTTTCCCTCCGACGAGCACGGCCTCGTCTTCTTCGACGGGAGCTACGTCTACGAGCACGCGGATCCGGGCAAGGCGTATCAGCCCGACTGGGGGAGCCTCATCTTCAACCTCGGCCGCAGCGAGGTGCGCAGCTTCTTGCTGTCGAGCGCGATCTTCTGGCTCGAGCGCTACCACGCCGACGGCCTGCGGGTGGACGCGGTGGCCTCGATGCTTTACCTCGACTACTCGCGCAAGGAGGGGGAGTGGACGCCCAACCGTTACGGCGGCAGGGAGAACCTCGACGCGATCGCCTTCCTCCGACGGTTGAACGAGGAGGTGTACCGGATGGAGCCGGGCTCGGAGACGATCGCGGAGGAATCGACGGCGTGGCCGATGGTGACGCGCCCGACCTGGGTGGGCGGCCTGGGCTTCGGGATGAAGTGGGACATGGGCTGGATGCACGACACGCTCGAGTACATGAAGCTCGATCCGGTCCATCGCAAGTTCCACCACGACAAGCTCACGTTCCGGATGCTCTACGCATTCTCGGAGAACTACGTGCTCCCGCTCTCTCATGACGAGGTCGTGCACCTGAAGGGCTCGCTCTTGACGAAGATGCCGGGGGACGACTGGCAGAGGTTCGCCAATCTGCGCCTTCTCTTTTCGTGGATGTGGGTGCAGCCCGGCCGCAAGCTCCTCTTCATGGGGGGAGAGATCGGCCAGTGGCGCGAGTGGAACCACGACTCGGAGCTCGATTGGGCACTTCTCGGCGCGAAGCCTCACGCGGGACTTCAGAAGTGGGTCCGGGATCTGAACCGCCTCTATGCGGGCGAGCGCGCGCTTTACGAGCTCGACTTCGACCCGGCCGGCTTCTCCTGGATCGACTGCACGGACTTCGAGCGCAGCGTCGTTTCTCTTCTCCGGCGCGGGACCGCTGAGGACGACGTTGTCGCTGCGGTCTTCAACTTCACTCCCGTCCCGCGATACGGCTACCGGATCGGCGTGCCGCGCCGCGGGTTCTGGAAGGAGATCGGCAACAGCGACGCGGTCGATTACGGCGGCAGCGGCGTGGGGAACCTCGGAGGGTGCGTCGCGACGAACGTTCCCGCGCACGGGCACCCGGCTTCGATGGAGGTGACCCTGCCGCCGCTCGGGGCGGTCTTTTTCAAGCAGCCGGAGGCGGAGAAGGAAGCGTGAGCCGCTACATCACGATCCACGGCCACTTCTACCAGCCGCCGCGCGAGAACCCGTGGACGGGCGAGGTCGACGAAGAGGTCACCGCGCGGCCGTACCACGACTGGAACGAACGGATCACGGCGGAGTGCTACGAGCCGAACGGGCTCGGGCGCCCCTCGAATTACTCCCGGATGAGCTTCAACTTCGGCCCCACTTTGCTTTCGTGGCTCGAGGAGAACGCCGCGGGAACCTACCGCGCGATCCTCGACGCCGACCGGGAGAGCTGCGACCGGTTCTCCGGCCACGGTTCCGCGCTCGCGCAGGCGTACAACCACATGATCCTGCCGCTCGCCAATGCCCGCGACAAGGTCACGCAGGTCCTCTGGGGGATCCGCGACTTCGAGCACCGGTTCGGCCGCCGGCCCGAGGGGATGTGGTTACCGGAAACGGCGGTCGATGACGCGACGCTCGACGTCCTCGCCGCGTCCGGCATCGCTTTCACGATCCTGTCCCCGCACCAGGCACCGGGCGTGGACCCGCGGGAGCCGTACCGTGTTCCGCTCCCGTCCGGCCGGGAGATCGCCGTTTTTTTCTATGACGGCGGCATCTCGCAGGCGATCGCGTTCGGCGGCCTCGTGGGAGGCGGCGGGGGAGACCTGGCGCGCGCCCTTCTCTCCCGCTTCGATGTCGGCGACGCTCCGTCGCTCGTCCACGTCGCAACCGACGGGGAGACTTACGGCCACCACGTCCCCGGCAGCGACCGCGCGCTCGCCGAGGCGCTGGACGCGGTCGACGGATCGGGATGGGCGAGGCTCACCAATTACGGGGAGTACCTCGAGCGCCACGCGCCCCGGTGCGAGACGCGGATCGTTCCAAACTCCTCCTGGAGCTGCGTCCACGGGGTGGGCCGGTGGAGCGACGACTGTGGCTGCTCGTCGGGCGGAGCGTCGCGCCACCCCTGGCGGCGGCCGTTGCGCGAAGCGCTCGACTGGCTCCGCGACGCGCTTGCGCCCGTGTTCGAGGCGGAGGCGGCGCGGTTCTTCGCCGACCCGTGGGCCGCGCGCAACGGCTCGATCGACCTCGTCCTCGACCCGACGCCCGACGGCGAGGATCGCTTCTTCGAACGACACGCCGTGCGGCGCCTCTCCGAGCGGGAACGCGCCACGGCGCTCGACCTGCTGGAGCTCCAGCGCAACGCGCTTCTCATGTACACGAGCTGCGGCTGGTTCTTCGACGATCCGGCGGGGCTCGAGACGCGACAGATCCTTCGCTACGCGGCGCGCGCCGTGGAGCTCGCAAGAGAACGGCTCGGTGGGTCGCTCGAACCGCTCTTTCTGCGTCTTCTCGAGCGCGTCCAGTCCGGTCTCGGCGACCGGCCCGACGCCGCCGCGATCTACCGCACGCTGCGGGCTTCGCACGTCCCCGCCGAGGTCGCGCTCCCGCGCTGACCATCTGCTATCCTCGAACGAGTCGATGGAAGTCTTCGGGCAGCAAGACTCGGGCCCCGCCCTTCCTCCGAACCTGGCCCTGCTTCTCCGGCTCTCCCGGGACCTGCGGTGGATCTGGCGCCCCTCGATCCGGGCGCTTTTCTCTTCGCTCGATCCTGGCCTCTGGGCAGCGGTCCGCGGCAACCCGGCGGCGTTTCTCCGCCGCGTCTCGCCGGAAAGGCTTCAGGCCGCGGCGGCCGACCCGGCCTTCCTGACGACGCTCTACAGCCTCGCCTCGGAGCTCGCGATTGAGGACAACGCTCAGCCGCTCCATCCGGGCGTGCGGGGGCTCGCGACGAGGAAGGACCGTATCGCCTACTTCTCGGCCGAATTCGGCCTGACCGAAGTGCTTCCGATCTACGCAGGAGGTCTCGGGGTGCTCGCGGGCGACGTCCTGAAGTCGGCGAGCGACCTGAAGCTGCCGCTCGTGGGGGTCGGCCTCTTTTACCGCGAGGGCTACTTCGGCCAGAGGCTCGACCGCGACGGCTGGCAGCGGGAAGAGAACCCGCTCCTCGATCCCGGCGATCTCCCCCTCGCCCTCCCGGGGACCCAGGACGGAGGTCCACCCACGATCCTCCTCGAGCTCGGGGACCGGTCGGTTCACCTCCTGATCCGCGTGGCTCGAGTCGGACGCATCTCCCTCTTCCTGCTCGATGCCGACCTCCCCGAGAACCATCCCGATGACC
>JBKJVY010000040.1:0-11670 GCA_046717185.1 Thermoanaerobaculia bacterium | reverse complement strand
CCGCGACACTTGGCTACTCCATGAAAAACGACAAAATCCGAATCCGCCTGAAGGCTTTCGACTATCGAATCCTCGATCAGTCGGCCTCCGAGATCGTGGATACCGCAAGAAGGACGGGCGCGAAGGTCGCCGGTCCCATCCCTCTGCCGACTGCGGTGTCGCGGTATACGGTCAACCGCTCGCCGCACATCGACAAGAAGTCGCGCGAGCAGTTCGAAATGCGAACGCACAAGCGTCTCCTGGACATCCTCGAGCCGACGTCACAAACGGTGGACGCTTTGATGAAGCTCGAGCTGCCCGTCGGAGTGGACGTCGAGATCAAGGCGTTCGGGAAGTAGCGGGAATCGGAATGGCAGTCAACGGAATCCTCGGCAGGAAAGTGGGCATGACCCAGATCTTCACGAGCGACGGCACGGTCGTGCCGGTGACAGTCGTCGCGGCCGGACCCTGCCTGGTCGTTCAGAGAAAGACGACGGACAAGGACGGCTACGACGCCGTGCAAATCGGGCTCGTCGAAGCTCGTCCGGACCGCCGCGCGAACCGGGCCCGGAAGGGGCACGCCGACCGCGCGGGCGTGGCGCCCATGCGCAACGTCGCCGAGGTGGAGTCCGACGGCGCGGAAGAGGTGAAGCCGGGCGACAAGGTGCTCTGCGACACGTTCAAGGAGCAGGAGCTCGTCGACGTCATCGGCGTCTCCAAGGGAAAGGGCTTTGCGGGCGTCATTCGACGCCACCACTTCCGCGGGGGCGCGGCCACGCACGGCTCGATGTTCCATCGGTTGCCCGGATCGATTGGCGCCTCGGCGTTTCCCTCGCGCGTGATGAAGGGAACCCGCTCCTCCGGGCGCCTCGGCGGCCGGCAGGCAACCGCAAAGAACCTCCTCGTCGTGCGCGTCGACGCCGAGAAGAACCTGATCTACCTGCGTGGGCCCGTCCCGGGTGCGCGGCGCTCGCTCGTCAAGATCGTGCGCGCGACGACAGCAAAGTCCGAGTAAGGCCATGGCAAAGCTTTCCGTCGTGAACTGGAAGAAAGAAGAGGTCGGCGAGGTCGAACTGCCGGCCGGCGTGTTCGAGTACCCGTTCCGCCGCCACCTCGTGTGGGAAGTCGTCAAGGCGTATCTGGCGGGCCAGCGGCGCGGGACTCACAAGACGAAGACGCGCGCGGAGGTCTCGGGCTCAGGACGGAAGCCTTTCAAGCAGAAGGGTACCGGTCGCGCGCGCCAGGGCGGGAGCCGCCCGCCGATCCATCGTCACGGCGGCACTTCGCACGGTCCCGTGCCCCGCTCGTACGCGCAGAAGGTGTCGGTCGGCGAGAAGAAGAACGCGCTGAAGGCCGCTCTTTCTCGGCGAGTCAAGGAAGAGCGACTGCTCGTCCTCGAGGGGCTCGACCTCGCGAGTCACCGGACGAAAGATCTGAAGGCCGCGGTCGAAGGGCTCGGGATCTCCGGCAAGGCCCTCTTCGTCGACTCGCGGGAGAACGAGAATTTCGCGAGGGCGTCCCGCAACGTCAAGGACTGGACCCTCGTGGACTCGCTGGCTGTCAACGTCTATGACGTCATGAGCCACGAGACGGTCGTCGTCTCGAAGGATGCGTTTTCCCGCGTCGTCGAGACCCTCGGAGGCGAGTGATGGACGCACAGCGCGTGATTCGCCGACCGCTGATTACCGAGAAGGCCACCCGGCTGAAGGACGCCTCGAACACCGTGTGCTTCGAAGTGGACCGCGATGCCAACAAGATCGAGATCGCCCGCGCCGTGCAGACGCTCTTCGGCGTCCGGGTCGCTGACGTTCGGGTCGCCAATCGCCAGGGAAAGTTGAAGCGCATGGGCAAGTTCGTCGGCCAGCGCAAGGCTTGGAAGAAGGCGTACGTCCGGCTTGCGCCGGGCGAGAAGCCGATCGAGTTCTTCGAAGGGGTATAAGCCAGATGGCGCTCAAAAAGTACAAACCAACTTCGGCGGGGCGACGCTTCCAGACGTCGCTGACGTTCGAGGAGATCTCGCCGAAGCGTCCGGAAAAGTCGCTGACGGTCGGCATTCGCTCGACCGGCGGGCGCAATTCGCAGGGCCGCGTGACGTCCCGCTACATGGGGGGCGGCCACAAGCGTCTCTACCGGATCATCGACTTCCGCCGCGACAAGGTGGGGGTGCCCGCCCGCGTCGCGGCGATCGAGTACGATCCGAACCGGACCGCGCGGATCGCGCTTCTCCACTACGTGGACGGCGAGAAGCGGTACATCCTCGCGCCGAACGGGTTGAACGTGGGCGCCGAGGTCGTGGCCGGTCCGGCCGCGGACATTCTGCCGGGCAACGCGCTGCCGCTGCGCGGCATCCCGCTCGGCACGACGATCCACAACCTCGAGTTGAAGCGCGGGCGCGGCGGCCAGCTGGTGCGCTCGGCCGGCGCGGCGGCGCAGCTCATGGCGAAGGAAGGCAGCTACGCGCAGGTTCGGCTTCCCTCGGGCGAAGTCCGGGAAGTCCACATCGAGTGCTACGCGACTATCGGGCAGGTGGGCAATCTCGAGCATGAGAACGTCTCGATCGGAAAGGCTGGCCGCAACCGTTGGATCGGTCGCCGGCCGCACGTCCGGGGCGTGGCCATGAACCCGGTGGACCATCCGATGGGCGGCGGCGAGGGGAAGACGTCGGGCGGACGGCATCCGACCTCGCCGTGGGGCTGGAAGACGAAGGGCGCCAAGACCCGGAACAACAAGCGGACGGACGACTTCATCGTTCGCCGCCGCAAATCGAAGTCTTAGGAAGCGGACGAGGAAATGGCACGATCGATCAAAAAAGGCCCCTTCGTGGACGACCATCTGACGAAGAAGGTGGCGGTCCTGAACACCACGCGCGAGCGTAAGGTCATCAAGACCTGGTCCCGGCGCTCGACCATTGTCCCCGACATGGTCGGTCACACGATCGCCGTTCACAACGGCCGGAAGTTCATCCCCGTGTACGTCGCGGAGAACATGGTCGGCCACAAGCTCGGCGAGTTCGCGCCCACGCGCATCTTCAAGGGGCACGGCGGCAAGAAGGCCGAAGTCGGAGCGAAACTCGGCGGCGCCCCCGGCGGCGCGGCTCCGGGAGCGGCTCCGGGAGCGGCTCCCGCGGCTCCGGCGAAGGGGACCCCGGCATGAAGGCCCGCGCCACGCTTCGCTACCGCAAGGGCTCGGCCCAGAAGGCACGGCTCGTGGCGGACCTCGTGCGCGGGAAGAAGGTCAACGACGCGCTCGCCATCCTTCGGCATACGCCGAAGGTCGCGTCGCGAGACATCGAAAAGACTCTGCGTTCCGCCGTCGCCAACGCCGAGCAGAAGGAAGCGCAGCTGGACGTCGACCTGCTCGTCGTCAAGCGGATCTTCGTGGACAAGGGGCCCCAGGAGAAGCGGGTGCGTCCCGCCCCGATGGGAAGAGCGTTCCGCATCCTGCACCGCAAGAGTCACCTGACCATTGAAGTGTCCGACGAGGCATAGAGGGGATAGAGGAGTTCATGGGACAGAAAGTTCACCCGTTCGGCTTCCGGCTCGGCTTCAACCGGACCTGGCACTCGCGCTGGTTCTCGGTCAAGGAGTACCAGAACTACCTGCACGAGGACCTGAACCTCCGGAAGGAGCTGAAGGGCCGGCTCTCGCACGCTGGGGTGTCCGAGATCGACATCGAGCGGTTCGCGAACAAGCTCAAGATCAACATCCAGACGTCCCGGCCCGGAATCATCATAGGGAAGCGGGGCGCGGAGGTCGACAAGCTGCGCGACGAGCTGCAGCGCCGGACGAAGGCGGAAGTCCACATCAACATCATCGAGATCCAGCGTCCGGAGACCGACGCGCAGCTCGTGTCGGAGTCGATCGCGCTGCAGCTCGAGCGGCGCGTCGCCTTCCGGCGCGCGATGAAGAAGGGGATCGAGTCCGCGTTCCGCTTCGGCGCCCAGGGGATCAAGATCCGCTGCGCCGGTCGGCTGAACGGCGCCGAGATTGCGCGGGCCGAGTGGTATCAGGAGGGACGGCTTCCCCTTCACACCCTGAAGGCCGACATCGACTACGGGTTCGCGGAATCGAACACGACCTACGGGAAGATCGGCGTCAAGTGCTGGATCTACCGGGGCGAGCAGCACAAGGCGAAGAATCGCCGGAAGACTGCCTGACAGCTGATAACTGATAGCTGAGAGCTTTTTATGTTGATGCCATCGAAGGTCAAGTTCCGCAAGCAGCAGCGCGGCCGCATGCGCGGTAAGGCCTACCGCGGCGGCACCCTCGCGTTCGGGGATACCGGCCTTCAGGTCCTCGAGCCCGGCTGGGTCACGGCGCGGCAGATCGAGGCCGCTCGTATCGCGATGACCCGCGCGGTCAAGCGCGGCGGGAAGATCTGGGTTCGGATCTTCCCGGACAAGCCGTACACCAAGAAGCCCGCCGAGACGCGCATGGGCAAGGGAAAAGGTCCTCCCGAGGGGTGGGTGGCGGTCGTCAAGCCGGGCCGGATCCTCTACGAGATGGAAGGGGTGGACCTGGTGACCGCGAAGCAAGCGCTCGGGCTCGCAGCCGACAAGATCGGATTGAAGACCCGGTTCGTCACGCGAGCCTCGGAAATGGAGTTCCGATGAAGAAGAAGGAAAGAGAGACGCTCGCACAGCAGGGAGCGGCGGAGCTCGCGGAGAAGGAAAAGCACATCAAGGAAGCCTCCTGGAAGCTTCGGCTGCAGAAGGCGACCGGACAGCTCGACAATCCGATGCGCTTGAAGTCGCTTCGCCGGGACGTGGCGCGGATCAAGACCTATCAGCGGGCGCTCGAGCTGCAGAGGGAGAAGCAGTGATGGAAGACGTTACGAAGAAGCCGGCGCACCGGCGTGCGACGAAGGTCGGCCGGGTCGTCACCGACGGAATGAACAAGTCGATCGTCGTTCAGGTCGAGCGACGGGTCGAGCATGGCCGATATACGCGAACGATCAAGCGGACGAGCCGTTTCATGGCTCACGACGAGGGCAACTCGGCGCACGTGGGCGACCGCGTTCGGATCGAAGAGACCCGTCCGATGTCGAAGCGGAAGCGCTGGATTTTGAAGGAAGTCCTGACGAGGGCAGAGGCGTAGATGATCCAGATGGGCACGATCCTCGAGGTCGCGGACAATTCGGGCGCCCGCAAAATCGCCTGCATCCGGATGCGGGGCGGTTCCGCCGGCCGCTATGCCGGCCTGGGGGACGTCATCACCGCCTCCGTGAAGGAGGCTGCTCCGGATTCACCCTTCGTCGAGAAGCACGGGAAGCGGGTGGTGCGCGCCGTCATCGTCCGGACTCGCCGCAACCACCGGCGCCGCGACGGGTCGTACATCCGGTTCGATGACAACGCTGCCGTGCTGATCTCTCCGGAAGGGGAGCCGGTGGGCACGCGCGTCTTCGGCCCGGTCGCCCGGGAGCTGCGCGAGAAGAAGTTCATGAAGATCATTTCCCTCGCTCCGGAGGTCCTGTGAAGAAGCCGAAGTTGAAGAAGAACGACCTCGTCGTCGTCACCACGGGGCGCGACCGGGGCCGGCAGGGGAAGGTACTCAAGGTCCTTCCCGTTGCGGAGCGCGTCATCGTGGAGCGGGTCAACATGATCAAGCGCCACGTCCGCCCGAACCCGTCGAAGAACATCGCGGGCGGGATCTCGGAGAAGGAAGCGCCGATTCACATCTCCAACGTGATGCTGGTCGACCCCGACCAGAACACGCGCACGCGGATCGGGCGGCGGCGGGACGCCGACGGCGCGCCGGAGCGGTTCGCGAAGAAGAGCGGCGCAGCCCTCGCGTAGGCGCGGAAACGCAAGACGGGATAAATACGATGCACCAGTCCAGGCTGAAGGAGCGGTTCGAAAAGGAGATCGTCCCGGAGCTCTCGAAGGAGCTCGCGGAGGACAACCTCATGGCCCTGCCGCGCCTCGAGAAGATCGTTCTCAACATGGGTCTCGGCGAGGCCGTGGCGAACCCGAAGATCCTCGAAGGGGCGGCCGAGGAGCTCTCCGCGATCGCCGGCCAGAGGGCCGTCGTGACGAAGGCGAAGAAGTCGATTGCCACGTACAAGCTGCGCGAGGGAATGCCGATCGGCGCGCGCGTAACGCTTCGCGGGTCCCGGATGTACGAGTTCCTGGACCGGCTCATCAACATCGCCCTGCCGCGCGTCCGCGACTTTCGCGGAGTCTCCACGAAGGCGTTCGACGGCCGCGGCAACTACACGCTCGGGATCCGCGACCACTTCATCTTCCCGGAGATCGACTACGCGAAGACGGACAAGTCGAAGGGGCTGAACGTGACGATCGTTACGACGGCGGGCCGCGACGACCGCGCGCTCGCTCTCTTGAAGCAGCTCGGGATGCCGTTCGCGACCCGAAAGGAAGCCTGAGTCGGGGACTCGGGATTCCGCAGCGAATTTTCTGATCTAGATCGGAGACGTTATGGCCAGAAGGGCAATGAGAATCAAGGCGGCGCGCAAGCCGAAGTTCATGACGCGGACCGTTCGGCGGTGCCTGGTCTGCGGGCGTGCGCGCAGCGTGCTGCGCAAGTTCCGGTTGTGCCGCATCTGTTTTCGATCGAACGCGAATGCCGGGTACGTCCCGGGCATCGTGAAGGCGTCGTGGTGAGCCGATGAAGACGAGCGATCCCTTGAGCGATCTTTTGAACCGTCTCCGCAACGGGATGCGGGCGGGACATGACCGAGTGGACGTCCCGGCCTCCCGGATCAAGGAGGACGTCCTGCGCGTTTTGGCCGACGAGGGATACATCGGCTCGTGGCGCCGCGTCGACGAGAAGGGCCGACCCTTTCTGCGCGTCGGTCTGAAGTACGATCCGGAAGGCGTGCCGATCGTCGCGGGGCTCGAAAGGGTCTCGCGGCCGGGGCGCCGAATCTACGCGCCCGCCAAGGAGATCCCCGAGGTCCTCGGCGGTCTCGGGATCTCGATCATTTCTACTTCCCGGGGGATCGTGACCGGCCAGAAGGCGCGGGAATCGCGCGTCGGCGGCGAGATCCTCTGCAACGTCTGGTAGGAGAAGCCGTGTTGTTCTGCCCTGTCATCCTGAGCAAAGCGAAGGATCCCTCCCTTGTGCGGGAGAGATTCCTCGGGCCTTCGGCCCTCGGAATGACAGGGGTGGGCTCTCGGTAGGAGAGAAGCCGTGTCACGAATCGGAAGAATGCCCATCACGATCCCACAGGGGGTCGAGGTCCGCGCGGACGGCGATTTCGTCCGCGTCAGGGGGCCGAAGGGGGAGCTCTCGAGCCGGATCCCGCCCGGGATCACGCTCGAGGTGGAAAAGGGCGAGGTGCGTTTCGCACGCGCGAACGACGAGCCGCAGCAGCGCGCCTGGCACGGGCTCCTCCGCAGCCTGGTCGCCAACTCCGTCGAGGGCGTCACGAAAGGCTTCACCCGTGAGCTCGAGATCGTCGGAGTCGGTTACAAGGCAGAGGTCCGGGGCAAGTCCATCCTCTTCACCCTCGGATACTCGCATCCGATCGATTTTCCGATCCCCGAGGGAATCAACGTCGGTCTGGACGCGAAGGCCGGCAAGCTGACGGTTTCCGGCGCCGACCGCCAGAAGGTCGGGCAGACTGCCGCGGAGATTCGCCAGCTGCGCGTGCCTGACCCCTATAAGGCGAAGGGGATCAAGTACGCCAACGAAGTGATCCGGCGCAAGGTCGGCAAGGCCGGCGGAAAGTAAGCGATGAATCGATCGCAGGAAAGAACCCAGGCGCGCCGCAAGGTGCGTACCCGCATCCGGCACCGCGTGAAAGGCTCCGGCGAACGCCCGCGGCTCGCGATCTTCAAGAGCGGCCGGCACATCTACGCTCAGGTGATCGACGACGCGACCGGAGCGACCCTCGCTCACGCTTCCTCCCTCGACCCCGCGTTGAAAGGGGAGAAGAAGCCCGCAGCGAACCGGGAGTCTGCGACGCGCGTCGGGTCGCTCGTCGCGGAGCGCGCGAAGAGCAAGGGCATTGCCCGGGTCGTCTTCGACCGCGGCGGTTACATCTATCACGGCAAGGTAAAGGCTCTCGCCGAGGCGGCCCGTCAGGGCGGCCTCGAGTTTTGAGCCGGACAAGGAGAGGCAGTCAATGAGCAGCAACCGGGGATCCCGGGCACCACGCGAGCGGGAGAAAGAGCGCGACGCCCAGGGCCGCGAGCTGATCGACCGCGTGGTCCACATCAACCGGGTCACGAAGGTCGTCAAGGGAGGAAAAAACTTCTCCTTCTCGGCGCTCGTCGTCGTCGGGGACGGTCAGGGCCGCGTCGGCTACGGATCGGGCAAGGCCAAGGAAGTCCCCATGGCGATCAAGAAGGGGATCGAGATGGCCAAGAAGAGCATGCAGCAGATCTCCTTGAAGGGGACGACGATCCCCCACGCGATCCTCGGCCGCTACGGCGCGGGGCGCGTTCTCCTGAAGCCCGCCGCACCGGGAACGGGCGTCATCGCGGGAGGGCCGGTTCGGGCCGTCCTCGAGTCGGTCGGAATTCAGGACATCTTGACGAAGTCGCTTCGGACGACGAACCCCCACAACGTGATCAAGGCGACCTTCGACGGGCTGACGCGGCTGAAGAGCGGCGAAGAGATGCGCAAGAGACGCGGCGGAGCAGGAACTCATCCGGAGACAGCGGCGGCCGACCCGACCGAGGCGGGGTCGTGATCGAAAAGAAGGCCGCGAAGCCGGCGAGGAAGCCGCGAGCCGCGAAGACGGCGCGTCATGAGGTTCTCCGCGTGCGTCTGGCTCGGAGCAAGATCTCGACGCCGGTCGATCAGAAGGCGACCGTGCGCGCGCTTGGTTTCCGGCGCGTCGGCGAGATCGTCGAGATGGACGACAGCCCCGCCGCCCGAGGCCGGATCCGAAAGGTGCGCCACCTGGTCGAAATTCTCATGGGTGACGGCACCCGGGCTGAGAGCTGAGAATGGTCGAAAAGAAAGAATCGAAGAAAAAGGCTCCGGCGAAGAAGCAGGCCGCGAAGACCGCCAGCCGGCGACGGACACCTGCGGAGAAGAGCCCCGCTCCGGCGCTCGCGAAAGCGCGCGCAGAGACACCTGCCGGTCCCCGGCCGACGGGCGTGCAGGACCTGCGCCCCTCGTCGGGAGCCACCCGGCCGCGCAAGCGGGTCGGGCGCGGCCCCGGCAGCGGACACGGCAAGACCGCGGGGCGCGGCCACAAGGGACAGAAGTCCCGGAGCGGCTACCACCATCAGCGCGGGTTCGAGGGCGGCCAGATGCCGCTCCACCGCCGGGTCCCGAAGAGGGGTTTCACCAACATCTTCCGCGTCGAGTACGACATCGTGAATCTCTCCGATCTCGACCGCTTCGACGCGGGCGACAGCGTGACCCCGCAGGAGCTCGCCCGGCGCCGGCTCGCGCACGGTCGGCGGCCCGTCAAGATCCTGGGCGGCGGTGAGTTGAAGAAGGCGCTGACGGTCTCGGCGCACAAGTTCTCGGAGTCGGCGCGGGCCCGGATCGAGGCCGCCGGCGGCCGTTGCGAGGTCCTCACGACGTCGCCATGAGCGCTTTCCAGAGCTTCCTGAACATCTTCAGTGTCCCCGACCTGCGCAAGCGGGTCGTGTTCACCTTCCTGGTGCTCGCCGTCTACCGGCTCGGGTCTCACGTCCCGACGCCGGGCGTCGACCCCGCGGCGATCGACGCCTTCTTCCGGTCGTCGGGCGGGTCGCTCTTCGGGTTCCTCGACATCTTCTCGGGCGGGGCGCTCAGAAGGCTGTCGGTCTTCGCGCTCGGCATCATGCCGTACATCTCCGCGTCGATCATCCTGCAGCTCCTGACCGTGGTCTGGCCCTACCTCGAGAAGCTCTCCAAGGAAGGAGAGATGGGGCGCAAGAAGATCACGCAGTACACCCGCTACGGAACCGTGCTCCTCTCCTTCATTCAGGCGTCGGGCATTGCCCTCTGGCTGGAGAAGCAGATCGCGCCGGGCGGCTCGCGCCTCGTGATCCACCCCGGCTGGGGTTTCCGCCTCATGGCCGTTCTGACGCTCACGACGGGCACGATCTTCATCATGTGGCTCGGCGAGCAGATCACCGAGCGCGGGATCGGAAACGGCATCTCGCTCATCATTTTCGCGGGGATCGTCGTCGGCCTGCCGGGGGCGATCTTCGGCCTCTTCCAGCAGATCCGGAACGGCACGATCAACATCTTGACGCTGGTCGGCGTGCTCGTCTTCATGGTCGCGATCATCGCGCTCATCGTCTTCGTGGAGAGGGCGCAGAGGCGAATACCCGTCCAGTACGCGAAACGCGTCGTCGGGCGCCGGGTGTACGGCGGGCAGAACACCTACCTGCCGCTGCGGGTCAACACCGGCGGCGTCATCCCGATCATCTTCGCGATCTCGATCATCCAGCTGCCGAGCTATCTGGCGACCTTGATCGGCGCCGACTGGACGCTCAAGGTGGCGAACTCCCTCGGACAGGGACAGCCGCTGTACGTCGTCCTCTACGCGCTCGGGATTCTCTTCTTCTGCTACTTCTACACGTCCATCGTCTTCAACCCGACCGACACCGCCGACAACATGCGCAAGTACGGCGGCTTCATCCCCGGCATCCGGCCGGGGAAGAAAACGGCGGACTACATCGACACGGTTCTCTCGCGACTCACGATCATCGGCGCGGTGTACCTGACGTTCGTCGCCCTCCTGCCGGACTTCCTCTCCCGCGGCTTCCGGTTCGCGAGCCTGCCGTGGATCGGCGCGGGGCTCGAGACCGCTCTCCCGCGGTTCTTCTCGGAGGGCTTCGGGTTCGACTTCTACTTCGGCGGCACCTCTCTTCTGATCATCGTCGGCGTCGCCATGGACACCGTGCAGCAGGTCGAGTCGAAGCTCGTCGAGCACCACTACGCCGGCTTCCTGAAGAAGAGCCGCGTGCGGGGGCGTCGAAGCTGATGCGCATCGTTTTTCTCGGTCCCCCCGGAACCGGCAAGGGGACCCAGGCGAAGCTTATCGGGAAGCGCCTCGGCATGCCCGCCATCTCCACGGGCGACATGCTCCGGGAGGCGGTCCGCCGCGAAACCGCGCTCGGCCGGCGAGCGAAGGCGATCATGGAAGCGGGCGGGCTCGTGCCCGACGAGGTCGTGATCGGTCTCATCCGCGAGCGCATCGGGTCACCCGACGCCGCGGGCGGTTTTCTCCTCGACGGCTTCCCGCGAACGATCGCGCAGGCGGAATCGCTCGAACGGCTGCTGGAAGACAACGGCACGCCGCTCGACGCCGTCGTGAACCTCGCAGTGCCGGAGGCGACCCTCCTCGAACGCCTGCTGGGGCGGTGCGAGCAGGAGGGCCGCTCCGACGACCGGCCGGAGACGATCCGCGAGCGTCTGCGTGTCTACGGTGAAAAGACGGCCCCCCTCGTTGCTTTCTACGAGGCGTCGGGGCTCCTCGCGCACGTGGATGGCGTCGGATCGGTCGACGACGTCACCGGCCGGATCGATCGGGTGTTGACCCGGACGGAACGGACGGCGAGGCGGGCATGATCACGATACGCAGCTCCGACGAGCTTGCCCGGCTCGAGCAGGCTTCCCGCGTGGTTCTGGAGACGCTGGACGTCCTCGAAAAGGCGGTGCAGCCGGGGGTGACGACCGAGGAGCTTGACGAGATCGCCGCCCGGGAGATCCGCCGCCGGGGCGCCCGACCGGCCTTCCTCGGCTACCGCGGGTTTCCGAAGACGATCTGCACGTCGGT
>JBKJVY010000039.1:0-2799 GCA_046717185.1 Thermoanaerobaculia bacterium | reverse complement strand
CCCGGGCGTTCCCGCCGCCGGCGACGATCGAGAGGAAGACCCACTTCCTGACCGATGCGGAGCGCGAGAAGGCGAGCCGCGCCGCGCGGACGAAGGTCGAGTCGAACCTCGTCGTCGCCTACGTCGGGCGGACGTCGAAGGGAATCCTCGGCACGGCGTACTTCGACACCCACACCGTCCGAACGATGCCGGAGACGCTTCTCGTCGTCGTGCGGCCGGACGGAACGCTCGGGGGCGTCGAGGTCGTCGCCTTCGGAGAGCCGGAGGACTACCTGCCGCGGCGCCGCTGGCTGCGCCTCTTCGCGGGACGAAGGCTCGACGCGGACCTCAACGTCGGTCGCGGCCTCGCTCACGTCACGGGAGCGACGCTGACTACGCGCGCGATCTCCGATGCGGCGCGGCGCGTCCTCGCGATCCACGCCGTGATCGGGGAGGGGGCGTCGAGGTGAAATACCTGGAGCGGGGCGGGTTCCAGACCCAGGGCCTGATGCGGCTGACTCTCGGTCTCTCGATCGGGCTTCTCTCCCTCTTCTGGGTGACGAACTTCGCGATCTTCGTCTCGCGCCTCGGGTTCACGCCCGGGTCGGTCGCGTCCTACTACCTCGGCTCCGAGGCGGACTTCCGGCCTCCGCGTACCGCGGGCGCGATGCTCGAGGTGACCCACGCCCACCTTCCGGTCATGGCCCTCGTGATGCTGCTCCTCACGCACCTGCTCATCTTCGCGCCGTACTCGAAGCGGACGCGCGTCATCTTGATCGTCACCGCGTTCCTCTCCGCCGCGCTCGACGAGGGCGCGGGTTGGCTCGTCCGGTTCGTCCATCCCGGTTTCTCGGTTTTGAAGCTCGCCGCGTTCGTCTCGCTGCAGGGGATCCTCGCCTTCCTGCTCCTCGGGCTCGCCCTCTTCCTGCGTTCGGGCGCGCAAACGGAGAACGGGAAACCGGGGGCGGGATTGAAGGAGCGGCTGGCCGCTCACCGTCGGAGCCGGCGGAGTTAAGGCGGCTAGCCCTTCCAGACGATCCGGACGAACTTCCTTCCCAGGCGCACGACCGTCGGGTCGGCCCCGGCGAGGCGCTCCTCCGGGTCGCGGACTTCGCGCGGGGCGCCGGCGTCGGGATAGACGCGCAACGCTCCCTCGGCGATCTTGCGCCTCGCCTCGCGCATCGACTTACAGAGCCCGGCCGCGACGAGGGCGCGCGCGGCGCTCCCGTCCTGGCCGGCCGCAACTTCGCGGGTCTCGATCTCTTCTGGAACCTCCCCCTTCGAGAACGCGCGCCGGAAGTCCGCCTCGACGCGCTCGGCCGCCTCGGGCCCGTGGAAGTCCGCGGTGATCCGGCGCGCGAGCTCCGCCTTGACGTCGCGGGGATTTCCGCCCTCCTCGACCAGCCGGCGCCGGGCCGCGATCTCCGCGGGAGGCAGGTCCGTCAGGAGCTCGAAATAGCTCCACATCAATCGGTCGGGCAGCGACATGAGCTTGCCGTAGATCTCCGACGGCGGCTCCTCGATCCCGATCGCGTTGCCGAGCGATTTGGACATCTTCTCGGTTCCGTCCAGCCCGACGAGGAGAGGTAGGGTCAGCACGATCTGGGGCTCGAGCCCCTCTTCGCGCATGAGGTCGCGTCCGAGGAGCAGGTTGAAGAGCTGGTCGGTGCCGCCGAGCTCGACGTCCGCCCTGAGCGCGACCGAGTCGTATCCCTGCGCGAGCGGGTAGAAAAGCTCGTGCAGCGCGATCGGATGCCGCGCGGCCCACCGCTTCTGGAAGTCGTCGCGCTCGAGGATCCTCGCGACGGTGATGCGGCTGGCGAGCTTCACGAAGCCTTCCGCGCCGAGCGGAGAGAGCCACGAGCTGTTGAACTCGACGACGGTCTTGTCCGGGTCGAGGATGCGGAACGCCTGGCGCGTGTAGGTCGCGGCGTTCGCCTCGATCTCCGGTCGAGAGAGCTGGGGGCGGGTGGACTTGCGCCCCGACGGATCGCCGATCATTGCTGTGAAGTCGCCGACGACGAACACGACCCGATGGCCCGCGTCCTGGAAGTGACGCATCTTCCGAAGGACGACCGTGTGGCCGAGGTGGATGTCGGGGGCGGAGGGGTCGAAGCCCACCTTCACGGTGAGGCGCTTGTTCCCGATGCGCCGGGCGAGCTCGGCTTCCTCGATCAGGTCGACCGATCCGCGGCGCAGAGAGTCGAGTTCCGCGGAAGGAGAAGTCACGGTGGCACAGGATAATACGGGCCCGCGGCGCCCCGGCTTAGAGCTCCGTTAAGGTCCGGTGCGCGACGGCGCCCACCTGTAGACTTCCGGCGGTGGTGACCATGAGAAATAAGAATTCGAGTCGGTTCCTTCGAATCTTCCCGGCGACGGCGCTGGTGCTCCTCCTGGCTACAGTGCTTTTCGCGGACACGGTGACGTTGCCGGCGGTGACGTCGTTGCCTGTTGGGTCGGCGGCGAGCCCATTTTTCTCGGACGTGCGGGTGTTCAACACGTCGTACACGGGATCGGTGTCGGTGACTGCGGTGTACCGGTGTTTTCTGGGGGCGTGTCCCGGGGTGAGTCCGCAGGCGACGTTCGTGCTGGGTCCGCGGGAGTCGCGTGCATTTGACGACATGATTTTTGCGACGTTCAACTCGCCGGCGACGGCTGGGGCGGTGGAGTTTACGAGTGCGTGGGATTCGGTGCGGGTGACGAGCCGGTTGTACTCGCCGGCGGCCGGTGGTGGGACCAACGGGATGTTCATACCGGGCATGAAGGTGACGCAGGCGTACGCGGTGTCGGTGTTGACGGGTTTGTCGAACGGACTGTTCC
>JBKJVY010000038.1:0-3801 GCA_046717185.1 Thermoanaerobaculia bacterium | reverse complement strand
GGTCTGGACCTCCCTGGACCGGTTAGAACGCGATGGCGGACGTCAGGAACAGCCTCCTCAGGAACACCTCGATGAAGAGGATGACGAAGATCACGAGGATGGGGGACAGGTCGATCCCGCCCGTGCGGGACGGCGGAAGCAGGCGCCGGAACGGCCGCAGGATCGGCTCCGTCGTGCGGTAGAGGAATTGCACGATCGGGTTGCGCGGGTCGGGGCTCACCCAGGAGATCACCGCGGCGATGATGACGAGCCACTTGATCACCGAAAGAATCGCGAAAATGACCTGCAGAATCGCGATTCCGACCGCGCCCCCGACGTTCATCCGGCCGCTCGTTCCCCGAAGAGCGCCGTCCCGATGCGCACTTCCGTCGAGCCCTCCTCGACGGCGACCTCGAAGTCGTGGCTCATTCCCATCGACAGCTCGGGAAGCGGATGTCCGAGCTTCTCCTGTAGCCGGTCACGCGTCTCGCGCAGCTGACGGAAGAAGGGGCGAGCCCGCTCCGGGTCCGGGTCGAACGGGGGCACGGTCATGAGGCCGCGGACGTCGAGGTGGCGGCATAGAAGGGCGGCGCGGGCCAGGTCTTCCGCGCGCTCGGGAGGGGCGCCGGACTTCGTCGCCTCGTGGCCCACGTTCACTTCCAGGAGCACCGGCATCCTTCGTCCCTCCGCGGCGAGGAGACCCTCGATCCGCGCGGCAAGTCGTTCCCGGTCCACGGTTTCGATCGCTGAAAACCATTGTAGCGCCGCCTTTGCCTTGTTGGTCTGAAGGGGCCCGATGAGCCTCCAGACGAGGGCTGGAAACTCGGCCCGGACGGCCTCGATCTTCCGGGCCCCCTCGGCGACGCGGTTCTCGCCGAAGAGCAGAAAGCCCGCCCGGACGGCGCGGCGGACGAGCTCGTCGGAATGCCCCTTGGTGACGGCGAGAAGCGAGACGTCCGCCCGGTTCCGCCCCGCGCGTTCGGCGGCCGCGGTGATTCGCGAGAGGACTTCCTCGCGCCGCCGGCCGAGATCCTCGGGGGTCGGCAGACCCGTCAAAAGCGGGCGGACTTCTCGCTCGCGTCCGCCCCGAGGTTGGCCAGCCGGTCGGCGCGCGTGTTGTTTTCCCGGGGGATGTGCGTGATCGAAAAGCTGCGGAACCGCTTGGCGCGCAGCACGGACTCCGAGAGGAGAGGCTTCAGGTGCTCTGCGCGGATTTTGAAGTTGCCGCGCATCTGCTCGACGAGGAGCTTACTGTCGGAGCGGATCTCGACCTCGTCCGCGCCGGCCTCTTCCGCCCGCTCGAGAGCGAGCAGCAGGGCGCGGTATTCCGCGACGTTGTTCGTCGCGCGCCCGAGCGGCTCGTAGAACTCGAGCACGGGCCGGTCCCGCTCCGCCTCGACGTAAACGCCCGCTCCGGCCGGACCGGGGTTCCCGCGCGCGGCGCCGTCGATGGATGCGCGGAATCTCATGGTGCGCTCCCGCTACGAGCGCTGCATGTCGTAGTACAGAATCCTCTTGCAGGTGTCGCAGTAGATGATTTCGCGGCCCGCCTTCAGGGACTGGAGCGCGGCGGGGCGGATCTTGACGTGGCACGCGGAACAGGAGCCCCCGGCGACGAGCACGATCGCGAGCCCCCCTTTTTTCTCCATCAGGCGCTGGAACTCGGCGCGGTCGCGGGGGTGCATCGAGGCCTCGAGCTTCGCGATCTCGTCTTCCGCGCCGGTGACTTCCTCGTTGATCGCTCGCTGCGTGACCCGCCAGTCCTTGAGTCGCTCCTCGTGCTGCTCGGTCTCGAGCGGAAGGAGCTCCTCGCGGCTCGCCAGCTCCTTCGACGCCGTCTGGATCTCCACCTCGAGCTCCAGGATCTTGTTCTCCGCGGAGCGGACGAGCTTCTCGACGGCGTCGATCTCGTTCAACACGGCGCCGTATTCGCGGCTGTTCTGGACTCCGCGCAACTGCGCCTGGTACTTGCGCAGCTTCCCCTGATGCTCCAACAGCTCGGCGTTCGCCCGCCGGCGCTCGCCCTCCGCCTCGGTGCACCGCCCCTTCAGGTTGGCGACGGTCTCGACCTTCTCGCGATACTCCCGATCCACCTCGGTGAGCTCGGCCGGGATGGTGTCCCGCTCTTTCTTGCGGGATTCGACGAAGCGGATGCGATCCTGAAGGCGGTAGAGCTGGTCGAGGGGGGCGTTCACATCAGCTCCCCGGAGATCGAAAAGGGTGTCCCGGTCGGGGAACACCCTTTCACAAACACCCTTTTCGCTTCGTGTCGATCTTGAGTCCGCTCGTCAAAGCTCCTCTACCCTCTCCCTGACCCGACTGGTGGGTCCACCCGGATTCGAACCGGGGTCTGACCGGTTATGAGCCGGTGGCTCTGGACCGCTGAGCTATGGACCCCGGCGCCCGATCGCCGGGCAAATATATAGCAGCTGGCGGGCGTACAGCCCCTTTACCGAATGGTCTCGAGAAAGGGCTTCAATTTTTTGGCCCGCGACGGATGCCTCAGCTTTCTGAGGGCCTTCGATTCGATCTGGCGGATTCGCTCGCGGGTGACGTTGAACGACCGGCCGACCTCTTCGAGCGTGTGCTCGGAGCCGTCGCCGACGCCGAAGCGCATCTTCAGCACCTGCTCTTCACGCGGGGTGAGCGTCTTCAAGACCCGCCGCGTCTGGTCCTGGAGGTTCGAGACCAGGACGGCGTCGATCGGCGAGAGGACCTGACGGTCCTCGATGAAGTCTCCCAGATGCGAATCCTCTTCCTCTCCGATCGGAGTCTCGAGCGAAATCGGCTCCTGGGCGATCTTCATGATCTTCCGGACCTTGGAGACCGGCATGTCCATCCGCTTCGCGATCTCCTCCGCGTTCGGCTCGCGGCCGAGCTCCTGGACGAGCGAGCGCGACGTCCGCGTCAGCTTGTTGATCGTCTCGATCATATGGACGGGGATGCGGATCGTCCGCGCCTGGTCGGCGATCGCGCGCGTGATCGCCTGGCGGATCCACCAGGTGGCGTACGTCGAGAACTTGTACCCACGGCGGTGCTCGAACTTCTCGACCGCCTTCATGAGCCCGATGTTCCCCTCCTGGATGAGGTCGAGGAACTGCAGCCCGCGGTTCGTGTACTTCTTCGCGATCGAAACGACGAGGCGCAGGTTCGCGACGATCAGCTCGTGCTTGGCCTGGTCAGCCTCGTCCTCCCCCTCGCGCACCATCCGGAGCGTCTTCTTGACGTCTTCGTGCGAAACGCCGAACTTCTGCTCGAGCTCTCGGAGCGACTTGCGATACTTCGCGATGCGGCGCTTGTAGAAGTCGATGCGGGTCGGGTTCTTCTCTCTCTTGAGTGTCGTCGTGTCCTGCCGGGTCGTCGACTCGGGCACGAGCATCTGCCGGTCGATGTCTTTCAGGATGCCGATGGCGCGGTTCAGGACCGCCGGCGTGAAGTCGGCGGCGCGGATCAGTTTCGCCATGTCGGCGATCTTCTTGTCGATCGACGCCTCGATCCGCGCGAGCGACTTGGTGCCCTTTTTGATCGTCCGCGCCTTGAACTTCATCCGCTTGATGTCTTTGTCGAGCCCGGCGATCTTCTTGAAGGAGCCGAGCACGAGCTCGACCCGCTGGGCGGCTCGGTCGTCGAGATCGTCGGCGTCCTCCGAGAGGTTGACGAGCTCGTTGACCATGCGCGAGTCGCGGCCTGCGTTCTCGAGGAGCTTCAGGATTTCCTCGAGCACGACGGGGTTGTTCGCGAGCGCCTGGTAGATCTTCGCTTCGCCCTGCTCGATCCGCTTGGCGATGCGGACCTCGCCCTCGCGGTCGAGGAGCTTCACCG
>JBKJVY010000037.1:0-4331 GCA_046717185.1 Thermoanaerobaculia bacterium | reverse complement strand
GCCTCGAACGCCGACGCGTTTCTCGTCGCGATGCTGCCGTGGGAGATGAAGTGGCTCTCCAAGAAGTCCATCTTCGACATCCCGCTCCTCGGCTGGCAGATGCGGGTCGCCGGCGACGTCGAGGTCGTGCGGGGCGACAAGGAGAGCGCGCGCCACGCGGTGGAAGAGCTGCGCGAGCGGCTCCACCGAAAGCTCTCCGTCCTCGTCTTTCCGCAGGGGACGCGCAGCCCCGACGGCACCGTCGGCGCGTTTCGGGAGGGCGCCTTCCGGCTCGCGATCGAAGAGGGCGTCGACGTCGTGCCGCTCGCCGTCGCCGGTACTTCCAACGCTCTGCCGAAAGGCTCGATCGCGCTCCGTAAGACGAAAGCGAGCGTCACCGTGCTGCCTCCCGTCTCAACGAAGGGGCTCACGCCCGAAGACGCACACGCGCTGGCGGAGAGAGTCCGGGAGCAGATCGCGCGCTCTCTCGGGCTGGCGACTTAGGGCCTCACCGGATCTTCTCGAACGGGACGTCCAGGATCGGATACGACTCCCATCCCTGATAGTTGAAGTGCCACCACTCCCCGGGGTCCACCGTGAAGCCCTCCTTCTCCATTTCGGCGCGAAGGAGGTCGCGGCGCTCCCGCTCCTCCGCGGTCCCACCCGCGTAGTCCGGATCGGCGCGGTCGGAGAACTCGTCGTAGGGGCTCGGCATCACGACCTCGAGGCCCGTGGCGAGCGCGTACATCGAGAGGTCGACGGCGGCGCCCCGGTTGTGCTTGGAGCCCTTTGCGGGGTTCGCGACGAAGCCCCGGTCCCGCTTGTCCTGGGGCGTGATCTCCCAGAAGAGCTTCGTCACCGACCACGGCCGGTAGCCGTCGAAAACGAGAAGGCGGTAGCCCTTTTCGCCGAGCACGCGGTTCACTCGCACGAGCGCCTCGGCCGCGGGGCGCTGCAGGAAGGCGCGCGCTTCGCGATACACCGAGCGCCCGGTGAAGTTGTTCGACGTCGCGTAACGGACGTCGAGGTGGATCGCGGGATCGAGCGTCACGATCTCGACGAGGTCCGGATCACGGAACGGGCCGGGCTCCTTCGGAGGTCCCGAGCGAGCGGTCGAGCACGCCAGCGCCGAAGCGATGGCCGCGGCAAGGATCGGGGCGAGGATCGCAGGGAAGAAGCGGTGACGAGCCCTCAAGCGGGGAACCCGGGGTGTTTCCGCACCTGCCACGCCTGCCAGACGTGCCGGCGCTCGTGCGCCGCGAGGAACGCGAACCACTGTCCGAGCGACATCTTGAACCGGCGGCTGATTGGCGAGGACATCCGGATCGCGCCGAGGTCGAGGCCGTCGGCCGCGATCACGCGCCGGGTGATCTCGTCCTGGAGCTCGAGGAAACGCGGCGCGACAGCGGCGAGCGGCTGGTTCGGTTTCGGAACGTACGCTTTCGGCGAGCGGGCGCGGATCTTCGGCGGCGGCTCCACGAGGCGCACGTAGAGACGTCCGAGAAGCGGATGCCGGTAGGGGCCCTCTCCGCGCAACCCCTGCTCCGTCGCCGAGGTGATCTTCCGGTCGAGCTTCGGCAGGACCTTCCAGCCGGAGTTCAGGTGATCGAGGCACTCCGCGATCGACCACCGGCCGGGCGCTGAGCTCCAGTTGAACTGGGCGTCGGTGAGTCCGCCGACGAGCGTCTCGGCGTCGGCGCGGACCTCGCGCAGCTGCCGCCGATACTCCGAGAGCTCGGCGTGGAGAATGCGCGGGACGACGCCGGATGAGCTCACGCGCTGTCATCCCGAGCGCAGCGAGGGATCTCGGGCCCCATCAGCATTTCGGCGAGAGAAGCGTCAGTCTTCAGTCGTCAGTCCTCAGTCCCGCTAGGATATCGCCGTGACGAAAGCTCTTCGCCAGAGCCTCGCCCGCGCGGGCGCGGGAAAAACGACCGGCTTCCGCTGGCGTGGGGGAGACGTGTCCCGCATCGAGGGCCTGGCTTTCGGCTGCGGCTGTCGCTTCGCGACCGGCAGCCGAGAGATTTCAACTCCCTGATCGAACATCCTTTTGCTCCAGTCGTTCCCGTCGCATCTATCCGCTGAAGTTTCTCTTCACGCTCGTCATCGACCGGATGGTTCTTCGCCCTGCCGGCCGAGGAGGCTGTGGCGCCGGCCCAGACCCGAACGCTCTTCCTCGTGTACGGCGCCGGCGTGACCGCCGTGTTCGGGATGCTGGCTCTCCTATCTCCACGGCGCGATCGACACGATCTCCGCCTCCCCCTCCGGTGACTGGACGCTCTCTCCCACCCTCTTTCCCAGAAGCCCCATAGCGAACTCCGACTCGTAGGAGTACACGGCTGCTTCCGGGTGTGAGTCCCACGGCCCCAGTATCGTCGCGCTCACGTCGCGCCCGGTCTCGAGCGTCCGCAGCAGGACCCGGGTTCCCACGCGCACCTCGGAAACGTCGATGCGCGACGCGTCGAGCGCACGGGTTCGGGAGAGCTGGTCGGCGAGACCCGCGATGCGGGCGGAGAGGTACTCGTGTTTCTGGCGGGCCGCGTGATACTCGAAGTTCTCCTTCAGGTCGCCGTGCTCCTTCGCCGCCTTCATCGCCTCGGCGTTCGCCGGCAGCTCGACCTGCTTCAGGCGCGCTAGCTCGTCGCGCCGCGCCTCGATCGCCTCGGGCGTCGAGTAAAGGAAGTTCGCCGCCGGAGCGCGGAGCGACGGGTACTTCATGAAGAGAGCTTCGCGCACCGTCCCGCGCCGGTGCTCCTCCAGGCCGCCGGCCCGCGAGAGCGCGACGGCGAGCTCGCGCGCCTCCTCCTCGGTCGCGACGCGGCGAACGAGCGAGACCGCCAGCCCCCCCGGCTCGAAGAGCGCCTTGACGCGGGCACGGATCGCGGCGAACTCGTCCTGCCGGAGCGCGTCGAGAAGCGCGTGGAAGAGCGCGGACGGCGGGCTCTCCGCGACGGCTCCCTCCTTCTCCAGTCGCTCGGCGAGCCACAGGAAGGCCCGCGGGGCAGTCCTCGGCGAACGCAAAATGCGGCGGACGATCTCTTCGCGCCGTTCGGGCCGCTCCGCGAGGGCGTCGGAAACTGCCGACAGCACCCGCTGGTCCTCCTCCTCGAGGAACCGTGCCGCGAAGATCGTCTCCCAGTCGTCGCGGCGTGCGCGGATCTCCTGGAGGGCTCGCTCCCGCGCGGTGTGGTCGCGCATGCGGCGGAGAACGTCGGGAAGATCCTTCGAGGCGAGCAGGCTCTCCGCGGGAAAAGCCTCCGGCTCGCCGGGGGTAAGCCGCGCCGTCGCCTGTGACAGCTCCCAGGCGAGCGACGGGTTGCCATCCGACGCGGCGCCGCGAGCTTCCGAGGCGAGACTGTCAGCGAAGAAACGGACCAGCTCGCGCGACCGCTTTCCGTGCTTGCGCGCGAGCTCGAGCTTGTGCGCCGGGTCGGCCGCGGCGAACTCCCGCCGCACGGTCTCATCCGCCTCGCCCGCGCTCGAGCTCCACGAAACGAGCGCGCTCTTCGCCGCGCCGGCGACGAGGAGCTGCGGGTGGCGCCGCGCCGACGTCCAGAAGGAGGACCAGCGATCCTCCTCCACGATTCCGCCGAAGTGCTCGCGAATCTCCCCCGCGGAGAGGGCCCGGCCGAAGCTGTCGAGGAGGCGCCGGACGGCCCCGGCCGGCTCCTTCGTCGCGAGCTCGCGGAGGGAGTCCGGGCTCTCGACCTTTTCCCGGAGGAAGTGCCCGGGCGGAAGCGGCTCGAGGTTCTTCTCGGCCGACGCGAGCGAGAGCGGGACCCGTACGCCGCCGACCTCGAGCCGGATGACGTCGAGAGCGGGGTTCATCTCGGCGATCCGTCCCGCGCCGCGACCGGCGAGGTAGTACACCTCTCCCGGAACGAATCGGAGCCACCGCGAGACCCGGCGGGCCGCGTCGGATGGGTCGGTCGCGGCCGTGAGCGCGTTCTGCGCAAGGACCGCAGCGAGCGCGGGGTGGCCGCGGAACCGGTCCCGCAACGCGCCCTCGAGGCCGGCGCGGGCGGCCGAGTCGGTCGGGCTCATCCGGACGATCTCGGTCAGGACCTCGACCCGCGCGGCGAGATTCTGCCGCTCGGCCTGGTAGTCGGCGAGGAAACCGAGCCACGAGATCGCCTGCTCCGCTCCCTCGGCGCCCGCCTTCTTCTTGACCGCCGCGGCGAGGCCGAAGAAGAAGGGCAGATCCTCGGGCGTTGCCTCCATGCGGCGCGTCCAGAGGTCCTCGAGATCAGCGAGGCGCTTCTGCTCGACGAGCCGCGCGACTTCGGGATCGAGAGAAAAGGCCGGCGGGGACACCGCCGGCATCTTAGCTTCCCTGTCATCCCGAGCGAAGC
>JBKJVY010000036.1:0-3735 GCA_046717185.1 Thermoanaerobaculia bacterium | reverse complement strand
CCGAGCATGTCGTTGGTCGGCTCGCCGTTGCCCACGAGGACGTTCCCTCGAACGCCGAGGTCGAAGGCCCCGTCCGCCGCCGCGGCCGAAGCCGCGGTCAGGCAGAAGAGGCCGATCACGATCACGGGCAGAACCAGGAACCGCACGGGAGTCTTGCTCATTCACTCTCCTTCTTCGATTGGATCAGGTCCATGTCGTTGTCCACTACGATACCGGCCGCGCCCGAGTCGGGTTTTCATTCCGATCCTCCCTGATCGGACCTCCGGCCTGCTATCTTGGATGCCCCGTGCCGGAGAATCCTTCGCGCCCATCCGGCCTCCGCCGTCGTCCGGTTCGGACGGTCTTTTCGAGTGCCCTCCTGGCCGCCGCCCTCCTCTCCGCGGCCAGCCCGCCCGGGCTCGCGCAGACGGCCGGAACAGAGAGGCTGACGGCAGGGATGCCGCTCACCGAAGCGCTACTCGTGCTGCAGCAGCGCGGGATGAAGCTCGTGTTCAGCAGCCGCATCGTGCGCCCGGAGATGAGGCTGGGGTCAACTCCCGTCTCTTCGGAGTCCCGTGCGATCCTGGATGAGGTGCTGGCGCCCCACGGCCTCGAGGTCGAAGAGGCTCCGGGAGGAAGCCTCGTCGTCGTTCCGGCGCGCGGACCCCGGCCGCCGGCGTCGATCTCCGGTGTCGTGCGTTCGCGGCACGCCCTCTCCCCCCTGCCCGGCGTGTCGGTCCGCATCGTCGGCACGCGCTTCGAGGCGGCGACCGGAGCCGACGGTCGCTTCGAGATCGAAGGCGTCGATCCGGGCGACTACACCGTGGAAGCCCGACGTTCCGGCTTCGTCATCGCCGAGCGCGAGGGGGTCGCTGTCTTCCCGGCCGCGCAGGTGGACGTCTCATTCGTGCTCCAGCCGGCGCCGCTCACGGGGGAAGAGGTCGTCGTCCACCCGAGCCGCATTACCGTCCTGCAGGAGGAGCCGAACGCTCCGTTCGCGCTGGACCAGGATCAGATCCTGCGCCTCCCGCACCTGGGCGGCGACATCTTCCGGACGCTCTCGCTCCTTCCGGGAACGACGTCGAACGACCTCACCGCGCAGTTCCACGTCCGCGGCGGGCGCCGGGACGAGGTCCTTGTCCTCCTCGATGGCCAGGAGCTCTACGAGGCATACCACCTGAAAGACTTCGACAACGCCCTCTCCGTGGTCGCGGCATCCGAGCTCTCGAACCTCGACCTCACCACGGGGGCGTTCCCTTCGCCCTACGGCGATCGGATGGGCGCGATCCTCGACCTCACGACGATCACCCCCTCGCAGCCCCGCCGGTTCCGTCTCTCCGTCAGCGTGGTGAACGCGCAGCTCGAGGGGGGCGGGACGCTCGGCGAGCGGGGGGCATGGCTCGCCTCGCTCCGGCGCGGCTTCACAGACCTCGCCGGCCGCATCTTCGGCGCGGAGGACCCGCGGTTCTGGGATTTCTTCGGCAAGGTGGACTATCGGCTCACCGGATCACAGTCGGTGCGGTTGAACCTCCTTTACTCGGAGGACTCGCTCCACTTCTTCACAGAGGAAGATGGCGAATCCAAGAAGTTCGACACCGAGTACGACAACGCGTACCTGTGGCTCACGCATCAGGCGGTCCTTACCGACCGTCTCTTCGTCGACACCGCGCTCTCCCAGAGTCGCGTGGACCGCGACCGCCAGGGCCTCGAGGACGAGGAGGAGAAAGCGGTCGAGATCGACGACGTGCGGGGCCTCGACGTAACGGGCGCCCTCCAGTCGTGGAACTTCCAGGCAGGCGACCGGCACTTCGTCAAGGCCGGTTTCGAGCTGCGCCGCTTCGAGGCCGACTACGACTACTCGGGCTCCCGCGCGTTCACGACGCCGCTCGCGCTCCTGCGCTCGGAGCCGCTCGACGGCGAGTTCCGGTTCCAAGGCCGGTTCCGCGACGACTACCTCGGCGCCTACGTGTCGGACCGGTTCCAGCCGGCGCGGTCCCTGACCCTCGAGCTCGGAGCGCGCTACGACCGGCACACGCTCACGGACGACGGCCTCTGGAGCCCGCGGGCCAACCTCGCGTGGGGCCTCGGGAGCTCGAGCGTCGTGCGCGCCGGGTGGGGGCACTACTACCAGAGCCAGCGCGGCTACGAGCTCCTCGTCGAGGACGGCGATACGCGGCTCTACCCGGCCGAGCGCTCCGAGCACTGGGTGGCGGGTTTCGAGCACCTGTTCGTGGAGAGCGCGTCCCACCCGCTCGTCGCGCTGCGCGCGGAGGTCTACCGGAGGACGGTTACCGATCCGCGGCCGCGCTACGAAAACCTCTTCGAGCCGTTCGAAGTCCTGCCGGAGACCTCACTCGACCGCGTCCGCATCGAGCCGGACCGCGGCGTCGCGGAGGGCGTGGAGCTTTATCTCCAGGGGCGGACCGGAAAGCGGATCGAGTGGTGGGTCAACTACTCCTTGAGCCGGAGCGAGGACGAGATCGACGGCGAGCGGGTGCCGCGCAAGATCGACCAGCGCCACGCGTTCAACGCCGATCTGAACTACCGGTTCGGCCGCAACTGGGACCTGAATCTGGCCTGGCGATTCCACACGGGCTGGCGGGTGACGCCGGTAACGCTCGAAACCGTCGGGGGCGAGCCCGTGCCGGTCGCCGCTCGTCTGAACAGCGAGCAGCTCCCGTACTACCACCGGCTGGACATGAGAGTGAGCCGCCGCTGGCCGTTGAAATCCGGAGCGGTGACCGCTTTTCTCGACGTTCAGAACGCCTACAACCGGAAGAACGTGGCCGGCTTCGACCTGGAGTTCGACGAGGAGGCCGGAGAGCTCATCCGGAGGACGGAGCGGTGGCCGGGGATCTTCCCCTCCGTCGGCATCACCTGGGAGTTCTGACCGGCTCCTCGCCCGCGACGAAGACGACGAGCGTTCCCTTCGACAGGCGGTAGCCGAGGCCACCGGACGGCAGCACGACGTCGGGCGCTTCGGCCGGCGTCAGGTGCGCGATCGATCCGTGGAGCACGACGGAGTCGGCGAGGGCTGTGGTTTTCCGGTCGGCGAGCTCGACTTTCCAGCCCCGCTCGCGGGCGAGCCAGTCGAGGAACGCGCGCACCTTCAGTCCCTCGATGTCGATCATCGGCGCGCTCGTCTGAACCCACTCCCACTCCGGCCCGTGGGCTACCGTCTCGCCCCGCTCGAAGCTCCCGTCACTGCGTACGACGAGCTCCTGCCCGGCGTCGGTGAGTACTGACTCCGCTCCGCGCTCGAGGCGCACGCGCCCCTCCCGCACCTTCAACCGGGTCACCGCGCCCTCTTCCGCGCGCACTTCGAACTGGGTGCCGATACTCTGGAAGAGGCCGGCCGCCGTCCGGACCGCGACGTCCTCGTGGCCCGCAGCCGACCCGCCCGTGTCGACGTACACCCCGCCTGTTTGCAACTCGACGAGCGTTGGCGACGCGAGCTGCAGGCGTGTGCCGGAGTCCAGCCGCACCGATGCGCCGCCAGCCATCCGAATCGCGAGCCGCCCGGGCTGGGCGCCGGTCGCGCCCGTCTCGAGTCGCGCGCCCGCCGGGATCGGCCGACCGACCGCCTCGGCGCCGAGCGCCATCGGCTTCTCGCCTCCCGCGCTCCAGAGGACGGAGCCCGTCCGCCGCTCGACAGTCGCCACATTCGACGCCGCGGGGGGCGCTGGCGCGCGCCGGAGAAAAAGGAGCCCCGCCGCCGCGAGGAGGACGGCTGCCGCCGCCGCCCCCATCCAGAAG
>JBKJVY010000035.1:0-4488 GCA_046717185.1 Thermoanaerobaculia bacterium | reverse complement strand
CCCGGTGGCTCTAGCGAAGGGGCCACACCCGTTCCCATTCCGAACACGGCAGTTAAGCCCTTCAGCCCCGATGGTACTTCGCGGTAGACCGCGTGGGAGAGTAGGACGTCGCCGGGGAATTCATTTTGACGGGCTCTCGGGAAACCGGGAGCCCTTCGTTTTTCGTCGATTCCGCCGCGGGGCCTTCCGACCGCGTTAACCTCGCCCGGTGCGGAAGCCGATAGTCCTTGCCGCCGTAAGCGCGGCTCTCCTTACCGGCTACGCACTCGCGCTTTTTCATCACACGTCCTTCGCCGCCGGAGGAGCCGACAGCTCCGGGTACGTGAACTCTGCCCGACTGCTCGCGACCGGCCGCGCATCCGAGCCGATTCGGGGCCTCCAACGGCTCGGCCTCCCGCCGCGCGACGCGCCCCTATTTACGCCCCTCGGCTACGGGCCCGGCCCGCGGCCGGAAACCATGTCGCCGAGCTATCCGCCGGGACTGCCCCTCCACATGGCCGCGGCGGCCTTCGTCGGCGGGTGGACCCGCGCGCCGTTCCTCGTGAGCCCGCTCACGGGACTCGCGTGCCTCCTCCTCATTTTCTTTCTTGGCCGGGAGCTTGGCCTGCCGCGCGGGCTCGCCTTCGCCGGGTCGGTCCTTCTCGGCTTTGCTCCGGTGTTCGTCTTTCAGGCATTGGTGGCGATGAGCGACGTGGCGGCAACCGCGTGGGCGATCGCCGCGGTGCTCGCCGCCTTTCGGGCGCGGCGGACGCCGGCGTGGAGCGCGCTTGCGGGCGCCGCTTTCGCGGTCGGCGTGCTCGTGCGGCCGATGAACGCTCTCCTGCTTCCCGCGCTCCTCGTCGCGCTGCCCGCGAGGCCGAAGAGCTGGGGCCTCTTCGTCCTCGGAGGCATCCCCTTCGCCGCTTTTCTCTTGCTGTACAACGACGCGGCCTTCGGGAGTTCACTCCGGACCGGTTACAGGTCGCTCCTCGCGGAAGGGCTCGCGTGGAGCAACTTTCCCTCCCGCGCCCTCCACTACGCGGTCTGGCTCTCGCGAACGCTGTCCCCGCTGGTGCCGCTCGGCTGGCTCGCTTTCGCGTTCGATCGCCGCGTCGCGGGCCGCGACCGCGCGGTCCTGCTCGCGTGGTTCGGGGCGTTCTTCGTCTTCTACTGCTTCTATGCGGTGTACGAGGCCTGGTGGTACACGCGGTTCCTGCTCCCCGCTATCCCCGCCCTCATCCTGGGTGCGCTTCTCATCCTGCGGGACGCGCTGCGGCTGGACGAGTCCTCGCGGGGACGGCGCGCTGCCGTGCGCGCGGGGCTGGCGATAGTTCTCATTCTCGGCGCCTTCGCCGTCGAGGTCGGATTCCTCGCGAAGGAGGAGCCCCACAAGTTCTCCCACAAGTTCTTCAAGGGGGAGCGCGTCTACCCCGACGCCTGCGAGATGGCGCGGCAGCGGCTGCCGCCGAACGCGATCGTGGTCTCGATGCAGATGAGCGGGGCGCTGCACTACTACACGGACCTGACCTACGCGATGTGGAACATGATGGACGCCCCGCGTCTCGCGGAGTTGCGCGCCTCGACCGAGAGTCGCGGTTACCGCTGGTACGCGCTTCTGGCGCCCTTCGAGCAGGAGGAAGTGAAAAAGAACCTTCCCGCGGCGTGGCGCGAGATCGACCGCAGGGGCGACGTCGCTCTTTGGGAGCTGGCGCCCGACGGCGTGGCCGTTCCCTCCCGCTGAAGGCTTACGCCGTTCTATTGCCTGTCATTCCGAGGCCCAAGGCCGAGAAATCTGGGCCCCAGATTCCTCGCGGAGCCTGCCCTGAGCGGAGGACCGAAGTCGATAGGGACACAGATCCCCGCGGAGCCTGTCCTGAGCAGCAGCCGGCTGTATCAAGCGAGACCAGATCCCTCGCGGAGCCTGCCCTGAGCAGAAGGCGTCTGAATCAAGCGAGACCAGATCCCTCGCTCCGCTCGGGATGACAGGAAGGGCGAAGGGCTCGGGATGACAGGTGGGACGAAGGGCTCGGGATGACACAGGTGGGGCGAAGGGCTCGGGATGACAGGGGTTCAATCGTGCCGCGCCCCGACGAAGACGTGAAAGTCCGGCTCGATCTCTCCCGACTCCATCAGCCGCTCTTCCGCCGCGCAGAGCCGGGACATCATCCGGTCGTCCCACGGGTCGCCCGGCCGGAAGTTAGTGACGATTCCGAAGAGGAGCGGGTTCAAGAGCCCTCCGCCGTAGGGATACTCCCTCACGGAGCGGAAAAAGCGGCGCGCGAGCGGCAGCACCTCCTCGCTCCGGACGGCCTCGGTCGGGTCATCCGCGACGAGCTGCGTCGCGTCGGTCCGTTCCCGCTTCCAGAGGAGCTTCCCGGCAATCGGGTCCCAGCGGAGCCGGTCGGGGAGAACGCGGAGGTATCGGTTGACGACCTCCATCCGCTCGTCGGAGTACTGGAAACGGTTCGGGCCGACGTATTCGTTGAAGATGATCCGGCCCGAGGGCGCGAGAGCCGAGTTCAACCGCGTGTAAAGCGGTTCCAGCCCCGTGATGTGGTGCAGCACGTCGTTGGCGAAGACCGCGTCGAAGGGGCCGGGGGGAAGCTCTTCCCTTTCGAGGTCGAGGACCCGGTAATCGATCGTCGTGATTCCCGCCTTCTCCGCGGCCGTTCTCGCGCGCGCGACCGTCTCGGGCGCAAAGTCGCAGGCGATGATCGATCGGAAGCGTTTCGCTCCCGCGAGCGCGCGCTCGAGCCACCCGGATCCGCAGCCGAGCACGAGCGCCCGGTCGAGGTTCTGCTCCAGGTGAGCGTGGCCCACCCACGTGAGCCAGTCGCACGCGGGATCGCCGCTCACGATCACGTGCAGGTATTTTCGGACGATGGGCGACGCCGTCCAGACGAGCGACTCGAGCTGCGACGTGAAGGCGCCGTCGTCCCAACGCGTCTGAGTCGCCACGCCGGCGCAGATATCACAGGATGAGGCTTCGAGGAGAGCGCCTACGACTTCTGTCGTACCCTCGTGTCGTGCGGGAGCGCCTTCTTCTGGGGTCGCCGGAATGAGCGCGCTCCTTCTTCTCCTGCTCTATGCGCTTTCGGTCGCGTGCGTCGCCCTGGCCGCGGCGCGGCTCGGGCGCCCTCTCGGCGCCGGCCCGCTCCTCTTCTGCAGCCTCCTCCCGATCGTGTTCCTCCTGCCCGGCTTCGTGGCCGACTTGACGCCGCTCCCCGTCGACCACATTCGTTCGCTTCCCCCCTGGAACGCCCTCGGCCCGGTCACGGTCTGGAATCCCAACCTGAACGACGTCGCGCTGCAGTTCGCACCGTGGCAGCAAGCGGTACGCGCCTCCTGGCGCGATCGGGAGGTCCCTCACCGCGATCGCTGGAACGGGTGCGGGACGCCGCTGGCGGCTAACGGATCGTCCTCGGCGTTCTCGCCGCTCGTCCTTCTCGGGCTTTTCCTGCCGCTCGCGCAGGCCTTCACGCTTCAGGGAGCGCTCAAGCTCTTCCTCGCGCTGGCGGGGACGTGGCTCTGGCTCACGGAGCTCCGCGTCTCCCGCGACGCGGCGCTCGTGGGCAGCGTGGCGTTCGCGCTCTCCTTCTCGGTGACGCCGTGGCTCTATTTCCCGCAGACGGCGGTCCTCTGCCTCTGGCCCTGGGCGTTCTTCGCGGTCGAGCTTCTGCGGGACCCCGCTTCCTCGCGGCGCGCCCTCATCCTTCTCGTGACCGTGTTCACGCTCTGGCCGCTCAACGGTCACATCGAGAGCGTCGTGTCGGGGGCGGCACTCCTCCTCCTCTGGGTGGTGATTCGGTGGCTTTCGGGAGACCTCCCGGAAGCGAAGCGCCTCCTCGTCCGGATCGCCGGCGCCGGCGCGCTCGCCATGATGCTGTCCGCGTTCGTGCTGATTCCGCACGCGCTCGCGATCTTCTCGTCCGAGCGTTTCGTCCTGGCGCGGCAGCCGTTCTGGCAATCGATTTTCTCCTGGGTGCCGCACGGTCCGGCGTGGCCGGCCGGAATCGCGACGAGCCTCTTTCCGCGTTCGCTCGGCGACTCCCTCCTGTCGCCGACCATTCCCGGTCGGGTCGGCTCGTTTCCCGAGATGGGGCTCGGGTACTTCGGGATCGTCGGCTGGGCGTTCGCGCTCCTCGTCCTGTGGCCCGGATCCACCCGGCGGCGGACCGAGGTCGCGCTCGCGCTCCCGCTCGTCATCGGGCTCGCCGTGGCCATCGGCCTCTGGCCCTTCGTCGAGCTCTTCGGCCACGTGCCCGGCCTGAAGATGATGTTTCCGCTGCGATTTCTGTCGTGGGTCTCGATCTGCGGCGCCGCGCTCGCGGCCTTCGGGCTCGACCGCTGGCAGTCGGCCCTGGAGCAGGACCGCCGGGCGGCGGTTCGGACGTTTTCCGTCGCCCTCGCGCTCGGGTCGTTCGCCGTCCTCGTCTTCTTCCGGTTTCGCGAGCGCCACGCCGCGGCCGGCGGGCTCGGTTCGCAGCGCGAAGCGCTCGTTCTCGCGCT
>JBKJVY010000034.1:0-4080 GCA_046717185.1 Thermoanaerobaculia bacterium | reverse complement strand
GAAGGACACGGACTCGGTGTAGGTCACCACGGGCAGGGCCCCCACCGGGGAAGGGGGCACCTTCATTCCGAAGGCCTCGATGAACTGCTCGACGCTCATCCGCTTCCGCACGTTCTCATGGGCCACGATGAGTGCGCCCGTCCTGCCCAGGTTCTCGTTGCCGCCGCTGTGATCGCCGTGCCAGTGCGTGTTGAGCACGAAGCGGATGGGCTTGTCGCTGATCAGGGCCACCGCCGCGCGGATCTTGGGAGTGAGAGGCGCGTACTGGTCGTCGATCAGGAAGACGCCGTCCTCGCCCGAAGAAACGCCGATGTTCCCGCCCGCGCCGAACAGCACGTGCACGCCCTCCGCCAGCTTCGTGGCCGTGACCTCGACCTTCGAGAAGTCCTGCTGCTGGGCGCGCGTGGCCGCGACCGGCAGGGACAAGACGGCGACGGCAAGGCACGTCGGGATCACACGCATGTCGTTCCTCCTTGTCGACCCGAGAGCGATGGGCGAGATAATAGCCCGGCCCGGCCGCACCGCTGCTGGCCCCGCGACCGGTACACCTCGTCCATGTCACCCTGGCCGAGCCTGGCTGATCCGATAGTGCAAGAGGGACGAGCGATCAAGGCTTCCCATCCCGAGGGGCCAGTCGCTGCAGCTCCCCAGACCAGTTTTGGACGAGGACGATTCGAAAATCATCGCTGTTCTCGACCATCAGGAACCTTCCGTCCGGGGCGACATCCCAGCGTTGGTGCCCCATCAGGTCCAGCGTATACGGGCCGTCGAACAACTGGACGGGTTGGCCGGCGGCCAACGTCGGCGTGAACGTCATCGCGGCCGCCATCACCCTGCCCCCCCGGCGGAAGAAGAGCTCCCGGCCGTCGGAAGACCAGATTGGCTCCAGTCCACCGTCGATCGAAACCGGGACCTTGGGCGGCTACTTTTCGACGGCGTAGCCGTCGCCGTAGATCTTGCTCGTGATGCGTGTGTGGAAGCGCACGGCCTGGATCGGCTCGTACCTGGGGTCGGGAAGGCCGGGCAGGACTTCCAGGGTCTCCTCCTCCCAGAGATAGACGGCCATGGGGAACGAGACGCGCGTCTTGCGGCGCAGCGCAGGATCCCTCGGCTTGCTCACACGGTGCGTCGTCGAAGGGAGGATGTCGTTGCTGATTCGCTGCATGTAGTCGCCGGTGTTCAAGATGATGGACCCCGGCGGCGCGGTCAAGCGGATCCACTTTCTGTTGGCGCGGTTCAAGACCTGCAGCCCTTCGATCCGCGGTGCCGGAAGAAACGTGAACAGGTCCACGTCCTCGTGGCCGAGCAGACGCGCGGCCCCCGACTCGTCGTCCTCGGGCCCCACGGGAGGGTAATAGTTCAGCCTCTGGCCGAAGTTCGTGCGCGTGAGCTTCTGGTCATACAGATGCGGATCGCATCCCAAAAACATCAGGATGCTCTGCATCACGGGCAGGATGAGCCTCTCGTGCTCCAGACACATCCGCCGGAAAAACGGCTCCAGCTCGGGGATCGGCCAGAAGTCCTCCACATGCGTGGGCCCCGCCGGATCCTCCCCGAGGTCGAACGCGCGGCGGCAGAAGACCCAGCCCTCGACCAGGTCGGGATGGATGTCGCTCGTCTCCTTCAAGGGAAAGTAGCCCTGGTTGACGGAGCCATGGCGTTGGGCGCGGAAGCGCAGCTTCTCCGGGAGGGTCGGCCGCGTGAAGAGCTCGATGACCTTCTCGTCGGCCTGCTCGTAGAGCTTCGGATCCACGCCGTGGCCTTCCAGGATGGCGAAGCCGATCTCGCGAAGCGCCTCTCCCAGCTCCCCCGCGAAGGCTCTTTTCTCTCTCTCGCCGCCATGGAGGAACCTGCCGATGTCGCAGGTCCGGACCCGGTAGGTCTCGTCGAACTCCTCGCCGCCGTCCGACTCGGCCAGGCGGTACTCTTGCTTCTTCTCCACCTGGTCGTACCGGATGAAGTCGCGGTTCTTCGCGTCGATCCCCTCCGTTTTCCGGTCCGTCACGCGCGCGTCTCCTTCCGAAGGATTCCCGAGGATAGTCTTTCGGCCGCGGCTTGTCAGGCGCGGTGCGACGGAGGAGAGAGAGCATGCCGGTCCTGTTGGAAGGCGGCTGCCGGGTCGAGGGGCTCAGGGAAGGCGAGGCGCTCGCCCGCGAGAACGTGAAGGTCTGGCGTCGCGTGGGCGCAAGTACGGGAGCAGAAGCGATTTCGCTCCGTGTCCTCGAATTCGCGCCCGGCCTCTCTCCCGGCCTTCGCAATCCGGCCTGCGACGAAGTTTTCTATGTGCTCGAGGGGGAGGGCACCCTCTTTCTGGACGGCTGGCCTCAGCGCGTCGCGCCGGAGACGGGAGTGTTCCTGCGCCCCGGCGTCTGCTTCACCGTCGAGAACCCCGGGCCGGCGGCGCTGACGCTCGTCGGTTCGCAATGCCCGGATCCTGGCCCTTCCCTCGTCTTCGAGCTGCCGCGCACGAGCCCGGAGCCGGGCGCGCCGGCGCCTTCTCCCGCGCCTTTGATCCGTTTCTCCGAGCAACCCACGGAAGTCGCCGACGACGGGCGATGGTTCCGCGTGCTGGTGGATGAAAAAATCGGCGGCGCGAGGGTGACGCAGTTCATCGGCGCGATCCCTCCGGGCCGCGCTCCCGACCACTTCCATCAGTACGAGGAGGTGCTCTGCATCCTGGAAGGGAGAGGTCGGCTGTGGTCGGGAGAGACCCACGCGGCGATCGAGCCCGGCTCCTGCGTCTTCCTCCCGCGGGGCCAGCCGCATTGCGTCGAGAACACCGGAGGCGGAGAGCTGCGTCTCCTCGGCGTCTTTTATCCGGCGGGGAGCCCTGCCGTTCGATATTCTCCGGATGGAGTCTGAGGAGGACGCGGGATGCGACGCGGGACAGCTTTCCCCGGGATCCGCGGACGGCCAGCGCTTCGAGAGGCGCTCATCCTGGCGGGGTTCGTCGGGCTGACCGCGGCACGGGTCGGCTCGGCCGCCGACGTGGTCAAGCGCGGCGAGACGGCCGGGTTTCGCGTGCTGACGCGGATGGACGTCGGCAAGAACCCTCACCAGATCACCTTCACTTCAGACGGCGCGACCGCGTACATCGCCGCCGCGGGCTCGGACCGGATCACCGAAGTGGACGCGCGATCGCGCCGCGTTCTCGGCGCGTTTCCTGTGGCCGGGACTCCTCTCGGCGTCGTCGTCGCGCCGTCGGGCAAGGAGCTGTTCGTGAGCGGGTTCGGAGCGGATCGAATCTTACGGTTCCGAATCGGGCAAAAAGAGCCGGTCGGCCACGTCGTGACCGGTGGGGCGCCATCGCTTTTCGTGGGACCATATCCGGGAGGCAAGTACCTCGTCTCCGCGGAGAAGGCCGACCGCCTCTGGGTGCTCGACTCGGAGCGTTTCGTTCTGGAGCGCGGCTATCCAACCGGCAGCCGCCCCTTTCCCCCCTCCGCGACCTCGGACGGCCGCCTGGCCTTCGTCCCGAACTACAACGACGGCACCGTGACGGTCGTGGACCTGCGGGACCATCGCGTCTTCGATCCCGTGAAGGTCGGAGGCAAGCCGAGCGGCGGCGCGGTCCTTCCCGGCGATCGCGAGTACGCCGTGGCGGTACGGGGGGAAGACCGGATCGTCTTCGTGAGCGCCGCGTCCCGCAAGGTCGTCGGGAGTCTGAAGGAAGGAATCGGCCGGTCCCCTTTCTCCGTCGTCGTTTCCCTCGACGGCCGTCTGGCCTTCATCAACAACACGGCGAGCCACGACGTCTCCGTTCTCCTCCTTCCGGAGCGGCGCGTGGTGGCCCGAATCGCCGTCGGCGAGATTCCGATCGTGATGGCCGTTCATCCCTCGGGCGAGACGCTTTGGGTTTCCTCCGAGGGAAGCCACGAGCTTTCGGTCATCGAGATCCCGGCGAAGTGGCGTTCCCGGGAAGCTCCGAAGCCTCCACTCGCGAGGACCGCGCCGGGAGAGTCTGACTAAACCTCTCTCTCGCGCTCCGTCTCAGTCTTATTGAGCGCGGATTCCTCCTCTTCCGGAGCAAGGGCGGCCTGGCGCCTGCCGAGGAGATAGATCGCCGCCCCCGCGACGGCC
>JBKJVY010000033.1:0-7446 GCA_046717185.1 Thermoanaerobaculia bacterium | reverse complement strand
CTGTCGCTCATGCGCCGGGGAATGACCGCCGACGTCGATCCGGCCCTGCTGGAGCACCTGCGCGCTGCGCGCTTCCTGATCGAGGACCTCGACTCCGAGACCCGGCGCACCCACCTTCTCTTTGTCTCTCTGGAGACCTGTACGAGCTGCAACCACCGTTGCCCGTTCTGTCCGGTCTCGGTCGACCCACGGGAACGTGAGGTGATGAGTCAGGAGCTCTTCGAGTCCATTGCCGACCAGGTCGTCGCGATCGGGGGAAAGGACGTCGTCGTCTTTCTCTCGAACTACAACGAGCCGACCATCGACCCGCTCTTCGAGGAGCGGTGTCTGTCGCTGTTTGCGCGAGGCCTTCCCGTCTCGCTCCTGACCAACGCGTCGCACTTCGGAGCCGACCGGGCGGACCGTCTCTCTCGAGCCGGCCGATTCCGCTACATCGGGATCAATTTGCCGACTCTCGACCCGGAGCGTTACGAAAAAATGCACGGTACCCGTGACCTCGCGAGGGTTCTCGGTAACATCGACGCGCTCGCCGCACGCGAGATCGCCGACGAGACGGCGATCGTCGTTCTCGGAGACAACGACGCGGCTCACCGGCGCGACGTCGACGAGATCCGCACGCGGTTCGCGCCGCTCGGCTGGGACGTCAAGTCCTTTCGGATCCGGAGCCGCCCGGCGAGCGGGACGTTCGTGCCGGAGCCGCCGCCCGTGAAGGAGCTTCGGGGCTGCGAGCTCATGGGATCGCGCCCTTTCGAGCATCTCCACGTCACAGCCACCGCGAAAGCCGTCCTCTGCTGCCAGGACTATTACGAAAAGCTCGTCGTCGGAGACTTGAAGACCCAGACGGTCGCCGAGGTCCTCGGGGGCGACGTGATGGCGCGGCTGCGGCGGTGGACCTACGGCGTCGAGGAAGCTCCCGACGACTTTCTCTGCCGGCGCTGCGAGTTCGCGCTCGGAAGGTGACCGACGCAGCTTCTCCGGCCCGGGCGCACCGCCTCGCTGTGCGGGCGGATTCGATCTCGAAGGTTTATCGCCTGTACGACAGCCCGCTCGACCGGCTGCGGGAGGTTCTCTTCCGATCTCCGCGGCACCGTCCGTTCCACGCGCTCACGGACGTGTCGTTCGAGCTTCCCGCCGGAGGCGCTCTCGGCCTCATCGGGGAGAACGGGGCGGGGAAGTCCACGCTTTTGAAGATCGTCGCGGGCACGACGCGGGCGACGTCCGGCGCGGTCGAGCGAAAAGGGGTCGTCGCGTCGATCCTGGAGCTCGGAATGGGATTCCACCCGGAGTTCACCGGGCGCGAGAACGCGCGGATGAACGCCGTGCTCCTCGGTCTCACGGGGGGCGAGATCCGGCGGCGGCTGCCGGAGATGGAGGAGTTCGCCGAGCTCGGAGACTTCTTCGACCGGCCGGTGCGGACGTACTCCTCC
Organism: Thermoanaerobaculia bacterium; assembly: GCA_046717185.1. Taxonomy (GTDB): domain Bacteria; phylum Acidobacteriota; class Thermoanaerobaculia; order UBA5066; family Gp7-AA6; genus Gp7-AA6. The sequence continues at coordinate 6,019 of JBKJVY010000033.1, read as the reverse complement.
GGGATGGCACTGCGCCTGGCATTTGCCGTTGCGACCCACGCGGACGCCGACGTCCTCATCGTGGACGAGGCGCTCGCGGTCGGAGACGGCTATTTCCAGAAGAAATCGATCGACCGGATCACGGATTTTCAGAAGCGTGGCGGCACGCTCCTCTTCTGCTCGCACGCGCTCTATTACGTCGCGCTCCTCTGCGACCACGCGATCTGGCTCAAGCAGGGGGAGGTCGCGTCGGCCGGCGCGGCTCTGCCGGTCGTGCGGGCTTACGAGGCGTTTCTCCAGCAAAAGGAGCGCGAGCGGGCGGAAGCCGAAGGGACCGCGCCGGTTCCCGCCGCGACGGAAGGACGGCGCCCCGCGCGGTTTACCGACGTCTTCGTCCACGACGGCTCGGGGTATCCGCGATCGGAGTTCGCCTCGGGCGAGACGGTCGCAATCGACATCGCGTTCGAGACCGCGGACCCTTCGCTCGCCTTTCACCTCCGTATCGGGGCGGACCGCGAGGACGGAGTCCAGGCGTTCGCCGTAGACACTCGAGCGGAGTCCTTCGCCCCGCTCACGGGACGGTACGCCTATCGGCTGCGGCTCGTCTTTCCTCAGATCCCGATCGCCCAGGGGGAGTTCCGCCTTTACGCATTCCTCGGGGACGAGACGGCGCTCCATCTCCACGACTTGAAGGTCCTGCGACCCGGTTTTACAGTCGTTTCTCCGGACTACTCGGTCGGGCTCATTCGGCCTCGGCACTTCTGGACGGTCACGGAAGGAAGCGGCGAGGAGCCGCTCCCGCTCACCGCCGGCTCCTCCGCCACGTCTCCTTGAACGATCCGGGCCCCCGGATCGGCTTCCTCTCCGGCAGCGGGGTGACGCTCGATTACGGGCGGCGCCTCTCGCGGTTGCGCTGGCGGCGGCGATTCCCGGGCAGTATCTCGGGGGAGATCGCTCTTGACGCCGAAGCCTCTCTCGCGTTGTCCGTTTCCGAGCGGTGGGTTCTCGTGCGGGACGAGACTGCACTCCCGGCGCCGGGCACTCGCGCCGACTTCGCGGCGGGTCGAGTGGTGCTGGCGGCAAGTCTCTCGCCGGCGTCGGCACCGTTCGTCCACACCCTGCGAGAGCTCGAGGAAACTCCGCGGCCGCAGGAAGCGGTGCCCCTCTCCGCCGCGGCGTTCTGTCCGGCCCTCTCGTTTTCCGTGGCGGACTTTCCACCGCGTGCCGGTGAAACCGTCGCCGGCTACGTCCGGCGTCTGCTTTCGCCGCCGACGCCCCGCGCGTTTGCGCCCGGGTTTGCCGCGGTGTCGTTCGACGACGGCCCGCGCGGCGAGCGACCCGAGGTGATCCGCCTCCTGCCGCCGGTGGTCGCGAGGCTTCTGGACGTCGGGTGCGCGTCGGGCGAGGCAGGGGGCGCGGTCCGGCGGGCGTGCCCGGCAGTCATCGTCACGGGGATCGAGCAGGAGCCCGCCGCGGCGGAGCGCGCGCGGTCGCGGCTCGACCGTGTGATCGAGGGCGAGGCGCTCGCCGTCCTCGCGGAGCTCGCCCGCGCCGGCGAACGTTTCGATGCGTTCCTGTTCGCGGACGTCCTCGAGCACCTGGAGGACCCGGTCGGCGCGCTCGGCCTCGCCCGCGAGCTTGCGACGCCCGGTGCAGCGCTCGTCGCGAGCGTTCCGAACGTCGGCCACCTCTCCCTCGTTCGGGACCTCGTGCTCGGCCGCTTCGATCCGCTCCCCGCGGGCCTCGCCGACGCGGGACACCTGCGTTGGTTTACGCGCGCTTCACTCGAGGACGCTCTCGAAGAAGCCGGATGGCGAACCGTCTCGATCGACCCGTTCACCGGCGCTTCCCCTCCGGACCCGGAGCCGTTCCTGGACCTGGCGGCAGAGTGGCCGGGCGCGGATCCGGCAAGCCTCCGCGCCTATCAGTGGCTGGCGGTTGCCCGACCCCGATGACTCTGCGCGTCGCGTATCTCCTCGAGTCGACCGAGCTCTCGGGCGGGGTAAAGATCGTCCTCCTCCAGGCGGAGGCGCTCGCGCGCCGGGGTCACCGCGTAACCGTCGTGTCGCCCGGAGCACGGCCCGAGTGGTTCGAGCTGTCGCAGGCTCACTTCGAGCGTTCGGCGTTTGGGGACTCGGCCGAGCTCGCCCGCGCCGAGGTGCGGGTGGCGACCTTCTGGACGACGGTCGCACCGGCTCTCGCGGGCGCGGAGGGTCCGGTGTTTCACCTGTGCCAGGGCTACGAGGGAGACTTCACGTTCTATGCCGCGTCCCGCCCGGAGATCGAGCGGGCGTATCGGGCTCCCACCGTCAAGCTGACGGTCTCCGAGACGCTGGCGCGAAGGCTCGAGGAGAGGGGGTTCGGCCCGGCGACGAACGTGGGACAGGCGTTCGAGCCGGACGGTTTTTTTCCCGCGCCGCCGCGCCGCACCTCCGACCCGCCCACGGTTCTTCTCGTCGGCCCCTACGAGGCGGACGTGAAGGGAATCGCGATCGCCTTCGCGGGGCTCGCGGTCTGGCGGCGCCGCGGCGGCCGCTTCCGGCTCCGCCGGGTGTCTACACTTCCCGCGGGTGAGGCCGAAAAGGCGTGGGGGCTCGCCGACGAGTACCATCACCTTCTCCCGCCCGACCGGATGCCCTTCGCCTATCGCGCGTCAGACCTCTTCATCGGACCGTCCCGGCCCGCGGAAGGATTCGGCCTCCCCACCCTGGAAGCGCTCGCTTGCGGGCTGCCGTGCCTCCTTTCGGACACTCCCGGGCACCGTGAGATCGCGGGAGAGGCCGCCTGGTACTTCGCCGACGGCGACCCGGACGGGGTTGCCGAATCGCTTCCTCTCCTCGCTTCGGACGCAGGACGGGATCGCGCGCGGCGGCTCGGGCCGGCTTCGGCGGCGAGTTTTGACACCGCGAAGGTGGCGCAGCGGCTCGAGTCGGCGTTCGTCGCGGCGCTCTGATGACGCCGGACGTGACCGCGGTCGTCGTCAGCCACCGGAGCGCCACGGAGGCGCTCGACTGCGTCCGCTCGCTCACGGGAGCGTTCCGGCATGAGGGGCTCGCCGGAGAGGTCGTGCTCGTGGACTGCGGCAGCGGACCCGAGGAAACGAGCCGGCTCGAGGGCGCCGGCGCCGACGTCTTTCTTGCGCTCGCCGAGAACCGGGGATACTCCGGCGGCGTGAACGCTGGTCTCGCGCGCGCGACTTCGGCGCGCCTCCTTCTCTGTAACGCCGACGTGGTCTTCCGGCCGGGCGGCCTCCGCCCGCTGCTCGAGGCTGCCGAAGAGCCGAGGGTCGGCGTGGCGGCGCCGCTCGCTTATTGGGACGCGGAGGATCGTATTCGTCTCCCGCCCGGCTTCCCCCCGGGTTTCTTCTCCGACCTCGCGCAGCTCTCGGCGGGGCGCTCGCCGGAGGGCGACGCGGCGCGGTTCGCGGCGTTTGCCCGCGAGACACTCGCGCTCTGGGATCGCGGCGGCACCGCGCGTCACTTGACGGGTGCGGTCCTCTCCGTGCATCGGCGCGTCCTGGACACGGTTGGGCGCTTCGACGAGCGATTCCCGTTCGAGTACGAAGAGACGGAGTGGGAGGATCGCGTGCGCGCCGCCGGCCTGACGCTTCGCTTCGTCCCGCAGTCGCGGGTCCGGCACCTCTGGGGCACGAGCGCCGCGGCGAGCGACGATGCGGCGGCCCGCCGCGCGACGTCCCGGCGCCTCTACTGGGGACGCCGCTACGGCCGGCTCGGCCGCTCGATGCTCGACCGCGCGGCGCGGCGGCGGCCTTTCTCGCGATTCCCCCGGATCGCCGAACCTCGCCTCGCTGCCCTGGCGGGGGCGTGGGTCGCCGTGTCGACAAACCCATCGGTTCTCCCCTTCGCCGGGGCGCCGCTCGACCGCGGATTCGAGCTGCCCTCCGAGATTGCCGCACGCCTGCCGCGGGGGCCGATCTACCTCCGATCCTTCCGGGCCGCCGACGGGTGGCCCATCGAGACGTCGGTCTGGGAGAAGGAGTGAGCGCGCTCGTCGTTCGGGAGGCGACCGCCGCGGACGCGCCCGGCATTCGGACGCTCTTCGCGCGGGCGTTCGGCCGCGAGATGACCGCGGAGGAGTGGCGGTGGAAGTTCGAGCTCAACCCGGACGGCTGGTTCGGCACCGTCGTCGAGCTCGCGGGCCGGGTCGTGGGGAATTACGCGGGCTGGGGCATGCGCTTTCTTCTCGGCGGGGAAGAGCGGCTCGTCTACGCCGTCGGCGACGTCGCGACAGACCCGTCCGTGCGCGGCCTCGGAGGGAGGAGGAACGCCTTCCGCCTGATGACGGAAGCTTTCTTCGAGGAGGTCGAGGGACGTCGCGGCGTGCCCTTCTGTTTCGGTTTTCCGGGGAAACGTCACCTCGTTTTGAGCCAGCGGATCGTCGGGACCCGAACGATCTTCTCGATCGTCGAAAAGCGCGTGCCGTGCGAGGCTCTCCCACCTCCCCCGGAGGACGCGGAAGCGGGGGATTTCGTGGTCGAGTCTTTCGATCCGCTTTGGTCAGCGGCGTCCCGCGCGTGGCCCGCTCTCGCGGTGAAAGATCGGGTCCGGGCGAACTGGCGGTTTCACGCCCGGCCCGGCCGCTACTACCGGATGGTCTGGCGGAAGGCAACGGACGGCCTCCTCGGGTGGGCCGTCCTGTCCGTGTCGGGCGAAGACGCCCTCGTCGCCGACTATCTCGGACGGGCCGGGGACGGCAGCGACCTCCTGCCGCTCTTCGCCGCGGCGGGGGCGGAGGCCTCGCGCCTTGGTGCGCGGCGACTCGTCTTCTGGGAAACGCCGGGCCCGGCGGCGGCCGTCCTCGCGGCCCTGCCCGGCGAGAGAATCCCCTCCGGCTTCCCGCTGGACGCGCGCGTCGTGGACGAAACGGCGGCCCGCGTTTTCCGGGAGTGCGGCCACCTCGTTCCCGCGCTCTACGACATGGTGTAGCTCTCGTTTCTCGACAACGGGTCCGACAGCACGTAAACGTCCTGGAGCGATGCGATCGGGAAGAGCCTCGGCGGACCCTCTGCCGCCGATCCGCGCGGAAAGCGCGTCACGCGCCCGAAACCGCGAAAGAGCTCGGCGGCAGATTCGGCGGAGTGAAAGGTGGCGAACGCCGACGTTCCCTCCGTTCCGCCCCGTACTTCGACGTAACCCGTCCGGCGGAACGCGTCCCGATCGGCTACGTCGAGGACGAGCCGGTCGTAGGTCGGGCCGTGCAGCGTGACGAGCGCCGAGCCTCGCGGACGGAGGAGGCGTCGGACCTCGACCATCCAGTCGCGCTGGAGCGCGAGCGGGAGATGAGTGAGAACCGAAACGAGCTGCACGAGGTCGAAGCTCGCATCGGGAAAGTCGAGCGGCGGGGCGAGCCCGTTCGATTCCCACCGCGCGACGCCCGCCAGGTTCTCGCGATTCCAGCCGATGAGATCGCGGTCCACGTCGACGCCCACGAGGCGGCGCGTCGGATCGTCGAGGTGCCATCCCAGGAGGAGTCGGCCCGTTCCGCAGCCGACGTCGAGAACGTCGCGGGGCGCCGGCGCTCCGGCGGCCGCGAGCAAGAACCGCGACGTCAAGAGCCCCGAGACGATCGAATCGCGATAGGCGTCGACGTTCTCACCGCCCTGCGTGACCGCAACGAGCGCGGGAGGCGGCGTCGGCCGCTCCGAGACTGCCTCCCGGAGGCGGGCGAGCCGTGGCGCCTCCCGCGCCGCGAACGGCGCATCGAAGACGAACGACGTTGTGAGCGAGCCGTCCTCGTGACTCGCGGAGATGTCGTAGGGAGCCCGACCGTCGACGTCCAGGTCGAACTCGAAGCGGCAGCTCGTGGCGCGCATCCGGCCGGGGAGGTATGCGAGCTCCGGGGAAGGCCGATCAACGCCGGCTTCGAGCACGGGCATCCCCTGGCGGGAAACGACGAGCCGGGCGACGTCGGGGCCGTCAAGCGCGAGGGCCAGACCTCGAAAACGGTTCGACTCGCCCATTCGGACGCGGTGGTAGTGCGGTTCGTCGAGAAGGAATACGGGGCGGTCGCGCAGAGCCGG
>JBKJVY010000032.1:0-4630 GCA_046717185.1 Thermoanaerobaculia bacterium | reverse complement strand
TCACAACGCCCGAGATCGGCGCGCTGACGGTCGTCTTCGAAAGGGAGTCGCGGCTGGCGGCCAGGTTCGCTCCCATCTCGCGCATCCGCTGCTGGGCGCCGGAAAGGTTTGCTTCCGCGGTATCGAGCGTCGAGCGTGCCCGCTGGTACTCCGCCTCCGAGAGGATTTTCGCCTCGTAGTTCTGCCGGGCTCGCTGGAAGTCGCGGCGCGCCTGCTCCGCCGTGGAGCGCGACGCCGCCAGGTCCGAGCGCATCGCGGCCAGCCCCGCTTCGGCCCCCTGCGCCTGGGCGGCAAGCTGCGCGCGGTCGATCTGGAGGAGCAGGGCGCCCTTGTCGACCTTATCCCCCTCCTTGACCGCCAGATTGACGATCTGTCCCATCACGAGCGCGGAGAGGTCCACCTTCCGGCGGGCCTGGATCTTTCCGTTCGCGGTGACTTTGGAGACCAGGTCGATCTTCTCGACCTTGGCCGTCGTCACCCGCGCGACGTTCCTGTCCTTCCGTCCCCGGAGACCCATTACGACCAACAGGACCACGACGGCCCCGATGACGCCCAGAACGATCTTTTTCTTCTTCGACATCTCCCCCTCCGATCACAGCCTCGAAACGTCTATTTTCTTACGGAGAACGGGTAGAAAGGTTCGCCCGGCGCCTCTCGGCCCGGAGCCGTCAGATCTCGGTTCCGAGCGAATGGCTGGAACCAACAGCCGGCGATTCGAAGGTGGTGCGCCCAGGAGGATTTGAACCCCCAACCTCCTGATCCGTAGTCAGACGCTCTATCCAATTGAGCTATGGGCGCCGGAGCGGGAGAGGCTAACGAAAACCGGCTCTCTTTTCAAGAAGTTCCGAGAGGCACCGAGTCGGTCCTCTCCGGGTTCGAGAGACCGCCCTGACCTCAGACGTTCGGTGGTCTCGGGCCGGTCTGTCCCTGCCTGCTAGCGTCTCGCCAAGAACAACCCCGATCCAGCGAGCGCGAGCCCGAGAGCGGCGAGCATCGGGAACGAAAGCGTCGGGACGTTGACGGGCGCGGCAGGCGGAACTGTCGTCGGTGTGGCCGTCGCCACCTGAGTTTGCGTGGGGGTCGGAGTCGGCGTCGAGACCGTGCCCGTTGGCGTCGGAGTCGCCGTCGGTTGGCCCACCAAGCTGCCCGTCTCCAGAAGCACCGCGGAGTCGAGGATCGCGTCGTCGGTGTCGGCAATCACGAGCTTGATGTGGTGCGACACGTTCGGGGTGAGCGTCGCCGACGCCGTGAGGACCACCGTAAACCCGTCGAACTGCGTTCCGAACGGGGTCGGGATGCCGAGGTCCGACGGATCGTTGTACCGGTATAACGAGGCATTGCTCGTCAGGTTCACGGTATTGATGGACACGGCCGTACTGGTGCTGGGAATCAGCGCGACGTTCTGGCCGTCGATGAAGAAAGCGAAGACGTCGTTGAACGCCCCGACGAACTCGTTGTACTCCTCGGAGGCGAAGACGTACCGGAAGCTCACGTTGCTCGTCGCCGGCACGAAGTCGAATTCCAGGACTGCGGCGTCGAAAGTCGTATGGCCCGCTCCGACGATCGTGTTGAGATTCGCGTCACCCGGAGTGCTGTTGTTCCCCGTGACCCCGTCATCCGTATTGGGGCCCGTGGCGAGGGCGATGTCACCGGACGACAGGATCACTCCGCTCCCGATTCCCAGGCCGTCCGCCAGGCCACCCGTGAACGATCCCCCGGCGACGTTGGCCCCCACGAAAGTGACATTGCTGACTGTCACACCGGGCCCGGCGAGCATCTGAGCAAGCTGCAGCGGCGTCGTCGAGCTGAGGTTCGTCGTCGTGATCGAGAAAGAAGTTCCTGCAATGAGAAACAGGAAAAGGTGCGAAACCAGACCGCGGGTCTTGTTTGGCATCGAGACATTCTATGCTATTCGGACGAGCAGTGCGGCTGCGCGAGGGCCTCGGATCAGTGCCTGCGATACGCTTCTTGCCCAATTGCCGTTCACCCCCGACGACGAGACGTTCCTGCGCGAGGCGATCGCGTTCGCCAGGATCGCCTTTTCCGAGCAGGAGGTTCCCGTCGGCGCGGTCGTCGTGCGCGACGGGCACATGATCGGGCGCGGTCGCAACCGCCGCGAGGCGCTCGCCGACCCGACGCACCACGCCGAGGTCGAGGCGATCCGGGAGGCCGCGCAGGCCGTAGGCAGCTGGCGACTCGAAGGCGCGACGATCTATTCGACGGTCGAGCCGTGCCCGATGTGCGCGGGCGCGGCGGTCAACGCGCGCATCTCACGCATCGTCTTCGGATGCGCCGACCCGAAGGCCGGGTACTGCGGCACGCTCGGCAACATCCCCCAGGATCCCCGGCTGAACCATCGCTGCGCCGTCGAGGGTGGGCTTCTTGCCGAGGAGTGCGGCGAGCTCATGAAGCTCTTCTTCCAGGCGAGGCGGGGGAGAGGAGCGACGCCGATCGAGTGAATTCGGTGGCCAGGACGGCCCTCCTCCCGTCATTCCGGTGAGCATCCTTCCCGCCTGTCATTCCGAGGAGCGGAGCGACGAGGAATCTGGTTCCCTCTCCGGAAGGGCCCAGATCCCTCGCGGAGCCTGCCCTGAGCGGGAGGCCCGCAGTCGAGAGGGGCACAGATCCCTCGCTTCGCTCGGGATGACAAGGAAGGGCGAAGGGCTCGGGATGACAGCGAAGGGCCCGTCACTTCCGGTGAGCGCCCTTCCCGCTCCGTCATCCAGGGAGCGGAGCGACGAGGAGTCTTTCCGATGTTACGATCTCGCGCTTTCCACCGCGGAGAGGTGCTGGAGTGGTTGATCAGGCCGGTCTCGAAAACCGGTAAGCCCTAACGGGCTTCGGGGGTTCGAATCCCCCCCTCTCCGCCATAGATAAAGAAACTACGGAGCGGGTTGACCGTAGATCGAAGGACATTCATGACCCCTGCAATCGAGCTCGAAAACGTCTCGAAGATCTTCGGCAAGTTCCCGGCCGTGGACTCTCTGTCCTTCAACGTCCCGCGGGGGGTGATTTTCGGCCTCCTCGGCCCGAACGGCGCCGGGAAGACGACGACCATCCGGATGATCATGAACATCACGGCCGCGGACTCCGGTGAGATCCGCGTCCTCGGCAGCCCGATGACCCGGGAAACTCAGAACCGGATCGGGTACCTCCCCGAGGAGCGCGGCCTCTATCGGAAGATGAAGGTTTACGAGCATCTCCTCTTCCTCGCCGCGATCAAAGACGTTTCGCGCGAGGACGCGCGACGACGGATCGCGGAGTGGGCGGACAAGCTGGAGCTCACACCCTGGCTCAAGAAGAAGGTCGACGAGCTCTCGAAGGGGATGCAGCAGAAAGTCCAGTTCATCGCGACCGTCATTCACGATCCGGAGATCCTGATCCTCGACGAGCCGTTTTCCGGGCTCGACCCGATCAACACGGCGATCATCAAGGACTACCTGATCGAGTTCCGGCAGAAAGGCAAGACGATCATCTTCTCGACGCACGTCCTCGAGCAGGCGGAGAAGCTGTGCGACGAAATCTGCCTGCTCGCGCGCTCGAAGAAGATCCTCGAAGGAAACCTGCGCGAGCTGAAGCATCGCTTCTCCCGCAACCTGCTGCAGCTCTCGGTGGACGCCGAAGCCTCGGAGATTGCGACGCTGCCCGGAATCGCGTCGTCGCAGCCGGTGAATGGCGGCTACCTGATCGCTCTCGCTCCCGGCACCGACCAGCGTGCGTTCCTTCGCCACGCGATCGAGCGTTTTCCGCTGCAGGGTTTTTCGGCGAAAGAGCCGGAGCTCGAAGAGATCTATCTCGACGCCGTCCGGGCGGCGGGGCTCGAAGAGACTCGGACGATCGAGTGAGGAAGCCATGAGCTGGACGAAGGTGTTTGCGATCATTCGGCGCGAGTATCTGGAGCGCGTCCGCACCAAGGCGTTCTGGTTCGCCACGTTCCTCGTGCCGGTCTTCTTCCTCGGCTACATGGCCGTGCAGTTCGCGGCGATCCGCAAGACGAGCGGAGAGCGGAAGGTCGCCGTCGTGGACCGGACCGGTCAGCTTGCGGAGCCGCTCGCCCGGGAGCTCGCGGAGCGCGAGGAGGCCCGGCGCAAGGAAAAACCGGGCAGCCGCGGGATCCACTGGATCCTTGAGCCCCGGCCGGTCACCGGCGACATCGAAGCGACGAAGGAGGCTCTCCGCAAGGAGGTTCTGGACAAGAAGATTTACGGGTATCTCGTGCTCGACCCGGAGCTTCTCGAAAAGGACCGCGCCGAGTACTACTCGATTTCGGTCTCCGAGTTCGTCGCCCTCGATCAGATGGAGCGCGCCATCAACCGGACCATCCTCCGCAGGAAGATCGCCGAAAGAGGCCTTCCCCCTTCCCTGTCGAAGGAGCTCGAGAAGCGCGTCGACCTGAAGACTCTGAAGGTCACGAGCAAGGGCGCGACGGAGGAGAAGGGCGCGGGGATCATCGCCTCGATCGTCTTTCTCGCGATCATGTACATGACCTTCCTCATGTATGGGTTCCAGAACCTCCGCGGCGTAATCGAGGAGAAGACGAACCGCATCGTCGAGCTCATCATCGCCTCGGTTCGCCCGACCGAGCTGATGATCGGGAAGATCGTCGGGATCGGACTCGTCGGGCTGACGC
>JBKJVY010000031.1:0-5223 GCA_046717185.1 Thermoanaerobaculia bacterium | reverse complement strand
GGAATCGGCGCGATAGCGGACGATCTCGGCGCCGGCATCGGCGCTCGTCCAGTCGCGGGTCTGGGTGGATGTGCTCATGGGAAGGGCCTCCTGTGCAGGCGCGGGATCGTATCAGACTGGAGCGTTTCCGTCGGATCCACCCACTCGCTCGTGCCGTCGGGACGGATTTCCTTCTTCCAGATGGGCACGGTCTTCTTGATGCGATCGATCGCGGCGCGGCACGCGGCGAACGCCTCTTCGCGGTGCGGCGCGGTCGCGACGATGGCGACTGAGGCCTCGCCGACCTCGAGCCGGCCGACGCGGTGGCGGACCCGAAGGCGCGCCCCCGGCCACTCGTTCGCGACTTCGTCGGCGATGCGCGCCATTTCCGAGTCGGCCATCGGGCCGTAGGCCTCGTAGTCGATCGCGACCGTCCGGCGCCCGTCGCTCTCGTTTCGCACGACGCCCACGAAGAGGCAAAGCGCGCCGTCCCCCGGCCTCGCCTCGGTGACGAGGGCCGCGAGATCGATCGGGTCGGCGGTCAGAAACATCGCTACCCCCCGGCGACCGGCGGCAGGAATACCACCTCGTCCCCTTCCGCGAGCGCGGTCCCGAAACCGACGTACTCCCGGTTGACGGCGGCGGCCGGCGGGGCCGCGAACTTCGCGAGGTACGGGATCTCCGTCGAAAGAGCGGTCCACAGGTCGGCGACGCGACTCCCGGAAGGTATCTCGCGCGTCTCTTCGCCGAGTCCCGCCGCGTCGCGAAACGATGCGAAGTAGAGGACCCGAACCTGCATGGAGGCATGAGCTTACCCTCCGGTCATGAAAGGCCGGTTGACAACTGACCGACCGGTCAGTTAGAGTTCGGCGTGATGCCGAGCCGCTCCTCTCCCCGCGAGGCCGAACGCCGGATCGCCCTTTTGAGGGCGGCGTTCCGCGAAGTCGGCGAGAAAGGGTTTTCCGAGGTCACCCTGGACGACATCGCCCGGCGGGCGGGGGTTTCGAAGGGAGTGACTCTCTACTACTTCGAGTCGAAGGAGGACCTCTTCCTCCAGCTCTTCCGCTGGCTGATCGACTCGATCCATGCGCGCATGCGGGACGCGGTCCGGGCGGTCGACCACCCGCACGAGAAGGTCCGGGCCCTGATCGCCGTGATCTTTCCCTCGCCCACCCGAAACCGGGCGTTTTTCCGCGCCTTCGTGGATTTTTGCGGGCTTGCCGCGCGGCGGGAGTCGTTCCGCGAGGTCAACGAGCGCTTCTATGCGGGGTGTGTCGAGATCGACGGAGGAATCGTCGAGGCCGGCATGCGCCGGGGGGTGTTCCCGCTTCGGGACGCGAAGGAAGCGGCATCGACGATGCGCGCGATTTTCGACGGTCTCATGATGCAGTGGCTCGCGGAGAAGGACCCGGAGGCGTCTTTCGCCTCCTATCGCGAACGATGCGAGCGGGAGCTTTTGAACTACCTCACCTGCGGTGGGGGCGATACGAAGAAGGGGTGACCAATGGAACAGGAAGCAAACAAGAACGAAAGCTGCGCGAATCCGGGTTGCGGCAGAATTGCCGCCTCGAAGAGTGAGTACTGCGAAACCTGCGAGCTCGAGCGGATGCTCTACCGGCGGGACCTGCGCGGCGGCGCCCGGGAGAAGGAGAGTCTCGCCGTAGAATCTCGGTGATGGGTCCAAGGCGCGTCCTCCTCGCCGCGCCGCGCGGCTTCTGCGCGGGCGTCGTGCGCGCGATCGACGTCGTCGATCTCGCCCTGGAATGCGTGGAGCCGCCACTCTACGTCCGGCGGGAGATCGTCCACAACCTCCACGTCGTCCGGGGCTTCGAGAAGCGCGGAGTCCGGTTCGTGGACGAGCTCGACGAGGTGCCCGACGGCGCCACCGTGATCTTTTCCGCCCACGGCATCGCCCCCCGGGTGCGCGAGGCGGCGGCCCTGCGGAAGTTGAACGTCATCGACGCCACGTGTCCGCTCGTCACGAAGGTCCACCTCGAGGCAATCCGTTTCGCGCGCCAGAAGTACCGCATCATCCTGATCGGCCACCCGGGGCACGAGGAGGTCGAGGGCACGATGGGCGAAGCGGAGTCGCGGATCGCGCTCGTCTCGTCGGTCGCCGAGGCGGAGTCCGTCGAGGTCGAAGACCCCGACCGCGTCGCGTACATCACGCAGACGACGCTGTCGATGGAGGACACGCGCCCGATCGTCGAAGCGTTGAAGCGCCGGTTCCCGCGCATTGCGGGACCGGCGAAGGCGGACATCTGCTACGCGACCCAGAACCGGCAGGTCGCGGTGCGCGCGCTCGCGCGGCAGGCGCCGGTCATCCTCGTGATCGGCTCGAAGAATTCCTCCAACTCGAACCGCCTCGTCGAGGAGGCGGAGCTCGCCGGGGCGCGTGCCTACCTTGTGGACGACGCGTCCGGCGTCGATCCGGCCTGGCTCGAGGGAACGGAGACGGTCGGCCTGACCTCCGGCGCCTCGGCGCCCGAGTTTCTCGTCGACCAGATGATCGTGCACCTGAAGTCCCTCGGCGCGGAGGAGGTCGAAGACCTCGTGACCGTCGAGGAAGACGTTCACTTCGCGCTGCCCGCCGAGCTTCTCGACGCCCGGGCGCGGCGGCGGAGCGCGGCGCTGCCGACCATTCCGGCGTAGGCGCCTCGAGAACGTGACTCAGGGTAGCCGGCGTCTGGAAGGAAAGGTCGCGCTGGTGACGGGCGCGTCCCGTGGCATCGGGGAGGCCATCTCCCGCCGGTTCGCCGAGGACGGCGCCCGCGTCGCGCTCGCGGCCCGGGACGAGGCGGCCTGTCGCCGGATCGCGGGCGAGATCGAGGCGGGCGGGGGCGAGGCGCTCGCGGTCCGCTGCGACGTGACGGACCGGGGCTCCATCGCCGGCGCCGTCGCCGCCGTCGTCCGGAAGTGGGGCCGGATCGATGTCCTCGTGAACAACGCCGGGCTCGGGGGCGCGACTCCGCTCGACGACCCCGACGACTCGCGCTGGGACGCGATCCTCGCGACGAACCTCACCGGGGTGTTCCGCATGACGCGTCAGGCCGCGCCCCACATTCCCGACGGCGGGCGCGTCATCAACCTCTCCTCCGTCGTGGGCCGGTTCGGCGTCCCCGGACACGCGGCGTACTCGGCTACCAAGCACGGCGTCATCGGGCTGACCCGCACGTTCGCGCTCGAGCTCGCGCCCCGCCAGATCACCGTCAACGCCATGTGCCCCGGCTGGGTCGAGACCGACATGGCGCGCGACGGCTACCGGCGCATCGCGGCGCGCGTCGGCTCGACGGAAGACAAGGGCCGGGAGATCGCGGCGAAGATGGCGCCCCTGCGGCGCATCGTCGAGCCCGCGGAGGTCGCGGGCCTGGCGTCGTACCTCGCATCGGAGGACGCCCGGTCGGTGACGGGACAGGCGATCGTGCTCGACGGCGGACAGGTCATGCCTTGAGCGGGATAAGCTGATAGCTGATAGCTGATAGCTGATAGCCGATAGCTACCGATAGGAGACGAAATGACGCGAGACGAATTCCTCGACGCGCTCGATCGCCTGATCGCCGACAAGCACCTGCTCAAACACCCGTTCTACACGCTCTGGAGCGAAGGGAAGCTGACGCGCGAGAACATCCGCGAGTACGCGGTCTCCTACTACCCGCACGTCGCCGCGTTCCCCACGTACGTCTCGGGCGTGCACTCGGGCTGTGACGACCCGGCGCTGCGCGGGGAACTTCTCGAGAACCTCGTCGAGGAAGAGGGGGGGCCCGTCAATCACCCCGCGCTCTGGCGGCGATTCGCGACTGCTCTCGGGGCGGCGGACTCCGACCTTTCCGTGTCGCCGCGCACTGCCGAGGTCGCGGACGCGATCGCGGAATTCCGCCGGACCACCCGCGCGGGCTCGGTGCCGGAAGGCCTCGCCGCGCTCTACGCCTACGAGTCGCAGATCCCCGAGATCTCGAAGACGAAGCGCGAAGGGCTCGCGGCGTTCTATGGAATCGACGACCCTGAAGCGACGCGCTTTTTCACGGTGCACGAGGAAGCCGACGTGTGGCATCGCCAGGTCGAGCGGGCGGCTCTCGGGCGCGTAGCGGAGACCGAGGAAGACCGCGAGAGCGCGCTCGCCGCGGCGGGGCGCTGCCTCGACGCCCTGAACCGAGCGCTCGACGGCGTGATGCGGGAGAACGGCCTCGCCGCGTAAATGGGGTCAGGTGTGCATTTTGGCGTTGTTGCGTCGCAGATGACCAAACTGCACGCCTGACCGCCAATTACGTTGATCCGGGCGGTTCTCTTCGACGCCGGGGCGACGCTCGTCCACCCCGACCCGCCGGTCGAGGCGATCTACGCCCGCGAGTTCGCCGCCGACGGGGCGCGGTTCACCGAGGAGGAGCTCACGCGCGCCCTGACGCGGGCCTGGGAGGAGGTTCACGCCCAGCCCGCCGGGGACCGCTACGGGGGCGCCCGCGGCGAAGCGGCGTTCTGGGCCGCGTTCCTGAACCGGGTTCGCTCGTTGCTGGACGGCGGCGTTCTCTCGCCCGCCGGCTTCGAGCGGCTCGCCGGGCACTTCCGCAGCGCGGCGGCCTGGGCGGTTTACGACGACGTCGTGCCGACGCTCGAGGAGCTCTCGCGCGGCGGAGCGAAGCTCGCCGTGGTCTCGAACTGGGACTCGTATCTGCCGAAGCTCCTCGCCGCGCTCGGGCTCGACCGGTTCCTCCCGGTCGTCGTTGTGTCGGCGCTCGAAGGGACGTCGAAGCCCGATCCCGAGATCTTTCTACGCGCCTGCCGCCGCCTCGACGTCGCGCCGGCCGAAGCGCTTCACGTCGGGGACTCGGTCGAGGAAGACCTCGCGGGAGCGCGAGCTGCCGGGCTCTCGGCGCTGCTCCTCGACCGCGCCGACGCCCATCCCGAGATTGCCGACCGGATTCGAACTCTCGCGGAGATCCCGGCCCGCGTGGCGACGGAAGCGGGTCTCGCGTGACCGAGCGCGACCCGACACTCCCCGAGCCGCCGGTGGAGGAACCTCCGGGTGCTCCGGAAGGCGATTCCCGTCCGGCGCACGATCCGCCGCGGCCGGACGCTCCGTCACCGTCGCGCGAGCCGGGTACGCCGCCGCCGCATCGCGATCCGCCGCCCGAATCCGCGTGAACCTTTTGTTATCCTGCGGCTGACTTGAAGTTCCCTGACGGGCTCTTCCGAACGAAGTCTCTCGACGCGCTCGTCGCGGAGACGGAGCAGCCGAACCAGCAGCTC
>JBKJVY010000030.1:0-2816 GCA_046717185.1 Thermoanaerobaculia bacterium | reverse complement strand
TGCGGGGAGGATTCCCGGAGTCACCCCCGCGGCGGTCGCGATAATCTGCGCGCATGTCGGGCGCAGACGAACCCCTTCCGCCTGAGGGATTTCGCGCCCTCCTTGAGGAAGCGCTTCCCCGCTTCGGGCTCTCCAACCGTTCTCCTCGAGTCGAACCACTCGCGCGCTTTCTGGCGGAGCTCGACCGATGGCGCCGGACGACCAACCTGACCGGCCGTCTCGCGGCCCCGGAGCTCGTGGCGCACGCTCTCGAGTCGGTTCTGGGTGAGCGGTTCCTCCCGCCCTCCGCGGCCGTCGTGGACGTTGGAACCGGGGGCGGATTTCCGGGAGTCCCGATTGCGATCTGGCGCCCCGATCTTTCGGTGACGTGGCTCGAGCCCCGCAGGAAGCGCGCGGAATTCCTCGGCCACGTCTGCCGCGCGGTCCCGGTCGCGAACGCCGAGGTGCGGGCCGGCCGCGCCGCCGGCCTTCCCGCCACCGCGTTCGACTTTGCGACCGCTCGCGCCGTTCCCGTGGAAGGCGGCGTCTTCGGTGACGCCCGTTTTCTGCGACCGGGAGGCGGGATCCTGCTCTGGACGACCGAACCGGCGCCGACGCCGTCCGAGCTCGCCCAGGCCGGGTTCCGGCTGGTGGAAGTCCTCCCGATTCCGGACTCCCGACGCCGTGTCATCGCCCTCTATCGGCAGCCCTGAGGGCCGGTTAGGGACAGATGTTCCCCGTGGAACATCCCCGATTCTCTCCCTCTCCCCGCACCGGGGAGAGGGCCGGGGTGAGGGGGCTGAGAACGGAGAACCGAGAACCGAGAACTACCTTTGCATTTCCGAGCCCAGGCACCAGAATGCGAGAAAACATGGGCCGAGTGATCGCGATCGCCAACCAGAAAGGGGGCGTGGGGAAGACCACCACCGCGATCAACCTGGGGGCCGCTCTGGCGGCTTTCGACCGGCGCGTCGTCCTTGTCGACTTCGATCCCCAGGCCAACGCGACCTCCGGGCTGGGCTTGTCCGGCCGGAAAAACGGCGCAAACGCCTACGACGTCCTCCTCGGAGCCCACCCGAGCGAGGCGCTGCGCGAGACCGGGTTTCCCAACCTCTGGGTGATTCCGTCGGGCCGGGATCTCGTTGGCGCGGAAATCGAGCTCGTTGGTCAAGAAGGGCGAGAAAGCCGTTTGCGGGAGGCGATCGCGCGTTTTCGGGAGGACTTCGACTTCGTCTTCATCGACTGCCCTCCGGCGCTCTCCCTTCTGACCGTGAACGGCCTGACCGCCGCCGACTCCGTGCTGATTCCGCTCCAGACGGAGTACTTCGCGCTCGAGGGATTGAGCGAATTGCTCGAGTCGGTCGAGCGAGTGCGTCACTCGTTCAATCCGAGCCTCGAGATCGAGGGGATCCTCCTCACGATGTACGACGATCGGACCAACCTCTCCCGTCAGGTCCTCGACGACATTCGCAAGCACTTCGGCGCCCTCGTCTACGAGACGGTCATCCCGCGCAACGTGCGCCTGGGGGAGTCGCCTTCGTTCGGAAAACCGGTCCTCGCCTACGACATCAAGTCCAAGGGCGCCGAGGCGTATCTTGCTCTGGGTAGGGAACTTCTCAAGAGGAGGAAGGCTTCATGACGCAAAAGCAGGTGCTCGGTCGGGGGCTCTCGGCCCTCCTGCCCGGCCGCGACGACGTTCCACGTGAAACCGGCTCGCGCGAGGTCGAGATCGGGCGTCTCGTGCCAAATCGCTACCAGCCAAGGCGCGACTTTTCGGAAGCGGGTCTGGCCGATCTCGCCGCGTCCATCCGGGAGCAGGGGATAATTCAGCCGATCGTCGTCACGCCGCGCGGGGAGAAGCTCGAGATCGTCGCCGGAGAGCGGCGGTGGCGCGCCGCCGCGATCGCCGGGCTCACCAGGGTACCGATCGTGATCCGGGAGAAGCAGTCGGAGACCGACCTCCTGGAGGTCGCGCTCGTCGAGAATCTGCAGCGCGAAGACCTTAACCCGATCGACGCGGCGGAAGCCTACGCGCGGCTGAAGGACGAGTTCCGCTTCTCCCACGAGAAGATCGCGGAGCGCGTCGGGAAAGACCGGACCACCGTCACGAACGCGCTCCGGATCCTGAAGCTCCCGTTGACCGTGCGCGACCGGGTTCGTTCGGGGATCCTGTCGGGAGGTCACGCCCGCGCGCTTGCCGCGCTCGCGTCGGCCGACGACCAGGAGAGACTCGCCGAGGAGATCGTCCGTCGCGGCCTTTCCGTGCGCCAGACCGAAAAACGGGTAGCGAGCGTGGGCTCCGCGGACAAGGTGGTGCACGAGCGCCGGCGCGACCCCTTCACAAGAGATGCGGAGGAAAAGCTGTCCCGGAGGCTACAATCCCGGGTTCGCATCATCCGGCGCCGCCGCGGAGGAAAAGTCGAGATCGCTTTCGGATCGGAAGAGGAGTTGATCGGGTTGTACGAGCGGCTCGCGCGCTCGTAGACCCGGGCCGATAGAAACCGAGCCACGGGAGTCGAGGCGAAACCAACCAACCAGGAAGGAAGTGCCATGAAGACCGAGGGAGCCACACTCAACGGGTTTCTTGATAAGGGGAGCCACCTGACGGGGGATCTCAAGTTCGACGACGGGTTCCGGATCGACGGGAAGTTCGAGGGGAAGATCACGTCGGGCAGCGACCTCGTGATCGGGGAGAACGCGGACGTCGAAGCGGAGATCAAGGTGGAGCGGCTCACGGTCAACGGCTCTCTCCGGGGAAACGTGATCGCGACGGAACGGATCGAGCTCCATCCGAAGGCGCGCGTGCTCGCGGACCTGACGACGCCGAACCTCGCCAT
>JBKJVY010000029.1:0-5166 GCA_046717185.1 Thermoanaerobaculia bacterium | reverse complement strand
CTCTTCTTCGTCCCGTTCGGGAACGTGAAGCTTTTTCGCGAGCTCGCGGAACGAGAGGACTCGGGAACCCTTGCGCCGGAGCTCGCCGACGATCTCCGAGTCGCGCGGCGGCACGCAGGCAATATATCCGAGGGAAGTTCGGAGCCTCGCCGTTGGTCTCTAGACCCGCTTGCTTGACAGCGACCGTCTTTGTCCCGCTACTGGAGCCCTTTCTTCTTGAGCCACGCGGCCTGCTTGCGTTCGTTACCCTGCTCGTGAACGATGGCGCCTCGGCCAATGGCCGCGTTCCCCGGGTCGTTCTCTGTGACATCCCCGTAACGGGGTATCTGCCGATAGTCGAGGCCATCCAGAATCTTCAGTGCGAGATCGGCGGTCGTGCTCGCGAGCGACGTCAACGCCGCGGCGCCGATATGGGCTCGCGCATGACGCGGCGACCCGAAGTAGCCCGGCCAGTTGGCCTTCTCCGCTTCGGGAATGAGCTCGCTGATGCTACGTCCTGTGATCGAGCGGGCGTTCACGTAACCCGGTGCGACCAGGTCTGGCCGGAGGAATAGGTTGATGCTGGTCTCGACAAGATCGGCGTGAACGCCGAACCCGTTTTCGGCCCGCTCGGATTCACCGGCTTTCTGTGCGGCGCCCACATAGCTCCCGATGACTGGCATCAGGCCGATCAGATGGACCATCTGCCCTCCGTACGTGTCGTTGAAGTAGTCAGCGGCCTGGTCCAGCGCGCGGCTCTGGTCCGGCGCGAGGTGAAAATGGACCACAAAGATCTTGCGAAACCCTCCCTCGCCGAGCTCGGTTGCCAGATCCATGAAGACTGCCCGCAGGGTGGCGGAGCGCACGGTGTAGCTGCCATCAAACGTGTACTTCTTCCCAATCTCGTTCGCTCCGCCCACACCGAGCGGAATCATCGGAAACACGAGGACCTTCCATCCCGGCCTGGCGACGATCGCCTCGGCGATTGCCTCTGAGATGCGCTCGCTCACGTATCCGTCGCTGAATGACGGCAGGTAGGGTCCGTGCTGTTCCAGTATTCCGCCGGGCAGCAGCACGACCGTCTTTCCCCGGTCGAGTGCACGGATTTGTTGAGTGTTCATTTCCGCCACACGGTGGATTTGAGCGGAAGCGGTAACCGCGTGCAGTCCGAAGGCAACGGCGGCGGCGAAGGCAGTGCGCATGAGCATCCTCACTTTCTCGGGTCTCCGGCAGAGACGATGTCTGCGGTTTCCAAGGGTGTCAAGCCGGCGCCGCGCCAGGCCTCAGCTGCCGGCGGGAGTCGACGGACTCCTTGCTTCCGAGACCCGGCTCGCGAGCGCGCGCAGGCGCCCGGTCAGCATGAGCAGCAACGACCGCGAAACGCTTCCGCGTGGCAGGAGACGATCGCGAAACGCCTGCGCCGGAATGCGCAGTACCCGGAGCGGCCCGCCCCGCGGCACGACGGTGGCGGTTCGGGGACTGCCGTCGAGCAGCGTGAGCTCCCCCACGACCTCTCCCGGACCCAGCTCGGCGATTTCGCTCTCGCCGTCGCGCACCAGGCCAGCCGCATGTCCCGCTAGAATGACGAAGAGATCGCCGGAGTCCGGCCGACCCTGTTCGCAGAGCGCCCGACCCGGGGGTACCTCCTCTTCGCGGGTGAGCTCCGCGAGGTCGAGCAGATCGCCCGGTTCGAGCTCGGCGAACAACGGCACACCCCGCAGGAACTGCATCCGCGAAATACGGGTGCGTCCCCGGAACCTCCCGGTGCGAGCGGCGCGGTCAGAGTCGTCTTCGGGGACGAGCGCAGCTGCGGCCGCTTCCGTGACGAGCGGGTCCCGATCGTCGCGCGCCGCCTCGAAAATCTCGGGAGCTCCCGGGGTCTTCATGCCGAGGCTCCACGCCGCGGCAGCCCGGACGAACGGTTCAGCATCTTTGAGCAGCCGCGTAAGCATCTCGCGGATGTTCGCGTCCTCTGCCGGAAGAGACCTGGCTTCCAACTCCGGCACGAGCCGTTCGAGCAGAGGACCCAGCTCCCGGGCCTCCGGAGAGGCGTCGGCGAGCACCCGGAAGGCGCGGCGACGCGTCTCGATTTCGCGACTTTCCAGCCCCGGCCGCAAAGCGGCGATCCGTGCGCGGTCGCCGACGGTCCCGAGGAGCTCGTAGACACGTCCGAGCGACGCCTCCTCGGCGCGGGCGAGAAGGAAGCCGAGCAGTTCGACGCTCTCGTCGGCCGCGTCGATCGCCGCCAGCGTTTCGCGGTCGGAGCGGCGAACGAGGGCTTCGACCAGCTCGCGCCGCGCGCGATCGAGAAGCGGGCCGGAGGCGCTGCGCATCCGCTCGGCGATCGCCGTGTGGTCGTCCGGGCTGACGCCGAACTCCCGCCGAAGCAAGTCGATCTCGGCCTCCGACGCCGACCGCAAGACCGCCTCGGTGAGCGCCCCTCGATAGCTCTCGAGCTGGAGGCGTTCTTCCACCGTGACGAAGCGGCCGGAGGCGAGCAGCTTCCGCTCCTCCTCTCCGAGGCGCGCGACGGCCTGATCGTGCTCCCGCGGCGTGATGCCGAACTGCTTCCGGATTTCGGCGAGCATCCGAACCTCGCTCTCGTCGACGAGCCCGTCCTCAACCACGTCTCGCAGCGTCTGGACGTAGCCGGCGAGAAGCTGCTCGCGCGCCTGTTCGTTCGCTTGCGCGCGAGCGTACGCCTCCATCGGATCCCGGGGGGCCTGGCCCGCGAAGGGCCAATTCCGCAGCAGCTGGACGGCACCCCTTTCGCGAACATACGCTTCGCGGTTACGGCCCCATCGTCGAGCGAGCACGAGCACGCCGATCGCGGGCGCGATGAAGGCAAACGCACGCGTCCCTCCCGGAATCCGGCGCAGCGTCGGCGCTCCCGCGAAAAGGAAGAACAGGCTGAAGGCGGTGAAGGCCGCGATCGACAGGAGGAGATGACGATGCCGATCCGGGTCTCGGACGAACGGTCGGCTCGCGGCCTCGGCCGCCCGAAAGACCGCGAAGCTCGCCACCGCGCCGAGGGCGAGCGTCGCTGTGGCGGCGAGAAGAGCCGGTATCCCGGGCGCGAAGAAGAAGCCGGGTCCCAAAACCAGGTCGGAGTCCACCAGCCTGCGCGCCCAGCGGCCATCGAAATACGCTTCCCAGTCTCCCGCGCGCAGCCAGAAGTACACGTAGAAGGCAAGCACGAGACCCGGGAAGGCGTAGGTCGCGATGCGGCGGCCGTTGGCCCGGAGATCCCGCCAATAGTTGTTCTCCTGATCGATGTCCGGACACGACTTCTTGCACGCCGTGCAGCGCACGCACTGTGAGTTGGAGGCGGGCAGAAGCGCCGAGGGGTCGGTATAGATCCGCTCGACGACCCCGACCGGACAGAAGAAGTTGCACCAGGTCTTCCCGGTGAAGAGCGCGTTGGCTGCGATCGCCGCGACCGCGAGGCCGATCAGCAGGCCGGCGATCCAGCGGCCGTCGCCGTTCGTCGCGACATGGCGGAAGACGAGCATGGCCGCGAGAAAGACGAAAGGCACCACGAGGTGGCCCCGCTCCAACCAGTCGGGGACGCGGCGCTGGAACCGGCCAGGGAACTTACGGCCGAGCTCGCCCAACGCCGCAAGCGGGCAGATGGCGCGCCAGCGGTAGAAGCCGGCGAGAACGATGAAGAGCACGAGCAGCGGCAGCACCACCGTCCAGAAAAGACGCGGCTGCAAGGGAACGAGGAAACCGGCCGCGATGAACGCCAGGTAGCCCGCGACGAGAACCAACCGCGCCCACTTCCGGGATGGAGCGGCCCCCAGGGAGACGCTCTCGTTCAGCTCAATTTTCCTCGCTCGAGAACGTCACGAGGCTCTTCAGGAAGCCTGTGAGCGCGCGCTGCTCGTCCGGCGTGAGTTTCAAGTAGGCGTCGCGGGCCTCCTGAGCCTCGCTCCGCCCGGGTTGGCCGGGCGCCGGCGGAGAGTCTTCGCCGTGGAACGCGATCGCCTCCGCGAGCGTTCCCGCGCGGTCGTCGTGGAGCCAGGGGCCGGTGTTCCCGACGCCCCACAGCTCGGCGGTCAGAAACTCGGTCGCCGACAGCATCGCGAGCTGGCCGTTGTGCTGCAGCGGCGCCAGCGAGGCGTCGAGCGGCGGCTGCGGTCCACCGGGGTCCGCCAGCTGGCGTCCCATCTCGTGTCGTTTCAAGTCGCCGTAGAGACGCACGACGGCGCCGCCGTCGGGATGGGCTTCGACGCGCGGCGCGTCAGAGTCTTTGAGCAGGTCTAGGCGGGCCGGGCGCGCCGGGTCGTAGTCGGGGTCCTTGCCGGCCAGAAAGCGGTCGAGATAGTGACCGCCGCCGCGGAGCGTCGGCTCCTCGAAGACGGAGTTCGCGAGCCGCATCTCCGGCACGTGGCAGCTCGCGCAACCGATCCGAAGGAAGAGCTTGCGGCCGCGTTCGACCCGCGCGCGCCCCGCCGCGTCGGGAGGCGCCACCAGGCCGAGCTCGGAGAGGCTCGCGAGCTCCTTCGGCGCCTCCTGGCCCGCTGTGTAGATCGTGATCGCCGTGATGTCGCCGACCGAGAACTCGCGCTCGACGCCGTCGCCGTCGGGGTCCGCGCCCGCCGCGGCGGGCAGGCGCCAGACGAACTCCTCGGGCATCATGCCCATGCCGAAGTTCGACGCGGCGACGGTGAGGTTCCGAACGGTGGTGATGCCCCCCTTCCAGCCCATCGGCCGCACGACGAGGTCCGGCGAGACGCCGCGAACCTGCGACACGTCGAACGCCACTTCCCCGCTCGCGTTCGCCGTCGCGACCAGCGTGCCGAAGCCGACGCCGTTCGCTTTCAGTTCGCGGCGCACCGCTGTCCCCGGCCTTGCCTTCGCCTGCTTCACAGCCGCTTCGCGGTCCGCGATCAGCTGCTCGGTCATCTCCTCGGCGAGCCGCTGCAGGACCCCGTCGCCGAAGAGCGACGTCGTCGCGCGCGGATTGAAAGGCGGTGCCCCGTTCTGATCGGGGTCGAAGAAGATGCGCGTGTGGGCCAAACCGGCGCTGGAGGGAAACGGTCTGTTGTGGCAGCTGCCGCACGATTGCGCGCCGACGGTGATCGGCTGCCCGCCGCCCGCCGGCCCGGTCGAGAAGCGGTTGACCGGCACGCCGCCGACCGTCTTCTTCATGCCGACGCCGTCGAGCCCGTTGTACGGCGTGTG
>JBKJVY010000028.1:0-3200 GCA_046717185.1 Thermoanaerobaculia bacterium | reverse complement strand
GGGTTGAGGACCGATGTCGGTTGATCCGAAGCGAATCGATCGCGCGAAGAACGTGTAACCCAACTCCCGTGAAATAGGAGTTCGAGTAGGAAGGTCTACCTTCCCGTGAACTTCGCCGGCCGCTTCTCCAGGAACGCCCGCATCCCTTCCTTCATGTCCGTCGTCGCCGCGCAGAGACCGAAGAGCGTGGCCTCGAGGACCTGTCCCTCGGCAAGAGGCATGTCGAGCCCGCGCCGGATCGCCTCCAGGGCGTACCGGTTGGCGATCGGGCCGTTCGCCCCGATCCTGCGCGCAATGTCGAGCGCCGCGGAGAGCGCCTGACCCGGCAGGACGACGCGATTGACGAGCCCGATGCGCTCCGCCTCGACGGCGGTCAGGCCCTTGTCGGACGTCAGCACGAGCTCCAGAGCTCGCGCCCGACCGACGTGCCGCGCCAGACGCTGCGTCCCGCCGTACCCCGGCAGGATGCCGAGGGAGGTCTCGGGCAGGCCCATGCGCGCGTTCTCGGAAGCGACGCGCAGCGTGCAGGCCATCGCGAGCTCGAGACCGCCGCCGTACGCGTAGCCGTTGATCGCCGCGATCGTGGGGAGGGGCAGGCTTTCGATCCGGTCGAGCAGCGCCTGGCCGCGGCGGGAGTGCTCGCGCCCCTCGACCGGAGTGAGCGTCGCGAGCTCGCCGATGTCGGCGCCGGCGATGAACGACTTTTCTCCCGAGCCCGTCACGATCAGGCAGCGGAGCGACTTCGCCGCCTCGGCCGACGCGATCTCGCGCGAGAGGTCGTTCAGGACCGCGGAGTTCAACGCGTTCAGCTTCTCGGGACGGTCGACCGTCAGAACGCGAATCCCCTCCTCGGGCTCGTCGACCCGGACGAATCCCGCGCTCACGAGCCGTACTCGTAGAAGCCGCGTCCAGACTTCCGGCCGTAGCGGCCGGCGAGGACCATGCGCTTCAAGAGCGGCGGCGGCGCGAAGCGCTTCTCGCGGTACTCGTTGAACATGATCTCCGCGATCGAGTAGGTCGTGTCGAGCCCGACGAAGTCGAGGAGCTTCAACGGCCCCATCGGATGCCCGCAGCCGAGCTCCATCCCCCGATCGATGTCCTCGCGGGTGCCCACTCCCTCCTCGAGCGCGCGAACGGCGTCGAGCAGATAGGGAACGAGGAGACGGTTGACGACGAAGCCGGAGTTGTCCTGAGCGCGGATGGGCTCCTTGCCGAGAGACTGTGCGAACTCGAAGACCGTCTCGATCGTTTCCTCGGACGTCGCGATCGTGCGAACGACCTCGACGAGCTTCATGACCGGAACGGGGTTGAAGAAGTGCAGGCCCGCGAACCGGTCGGGGCGGCGCGTCGATGCGGCGAGCTCCGTAATGGTGAGCGACGACGTGTTCGAGCAGAAGATCGCGGGCTCGGCGCAGATCCGGTCGAGCGCCGTGAACGTCTCCCTCTTGAGCGCGAGGTCCTCCACGACGGCCTCGATCACGAGGTCGCACGCCGCGAGGTCCTCGAGCCGCGTCGTCGTCGAGATTCTCGCGATCGCGGCGTCCCGGTCGGCGCCGGGGAGCTTGCCTCGGTCGACGGCCTTGCCGAGAGAGGCCTCGATTCGGCCTCGCCCCTTCGTCGCGAGCTCCTCCGAGATCTCCCGCACGACCGTGTCGTAGCCCGCCCGCGCGCAGACCTCGGCGATCCCCGAGCCCATGAGACCGCCGCCGAGAACGCCGACCTTCCGAATCCTCATCGCTCTTCACTGCCTTTCGCGGGGTCGTCTTCCATTCCATCGAAGATCGTCGAGGTCACGGGCTCGAACTCCTCGGGCTCCCCCTCGCCGCAGAACTCGCCGACCGTGAGCTCGCGCTTGAAAGTCGGCCCGACGAGCGCATTCAGGGGAGAGCTCGGCGCTCGGACGATCCACTCCTTCTCGAGCCAGTAGGCGACCGATCGGCGGCAGAGCTCCCCGTCGTTCAGCGTGGCGAGGAGCGCGTTCAAATCCCCCCAACCGTTCGTCGTGAGCTCGCGCAGGAATTCCTGCACCGCGGCCGTCCGAACCGGAAAGGAGAAAATTCTTTCCGTCCAGGGCAGCACGGCGGTTCTAGGGACGCTGCCGGAGGAGACCGTTCACGCCGCCGCCTCGAGGACGACCGCGATTCCCTGGCCGCCGCCAATACAAGCGGCGGCTACCCCGTAGCGCTCTCCCCGGCGTTTGAGCTCGCGCGCGAGCGTGAGAGTCAGGCGCGTTCCCGTGGCCGCGAGTGGGTGGCCGAGCGCGATCGCTCCCCCGTTGACGTTCAGCTTCTCGAGATCGAGGCCGAGCTCGCGGACGACTCCCAGGATCTGTCCCGCGAACGCCTCGTTGATTTCCCACAAAGAGATGTCTTCCTTCGCCAGACCCGCCCGGGCGAGGGCGACGCGGGCGGCCGGCGCGGGCCCGAGCCCCATCAGCTCCGGCTCGCAGCCGACGACCGCCCAGGAGACGAGCCGCGCGAGCGGCTTCACTTCGCGCGACTTCGCGTTCTCGGCCGTCGTCACGACGACGGCCGCCGCGCCGTCGACGATCCCGGACGCGTTCCCCGCGGTGACCTGGCCGTCCTTTCCGAACGAAGGGGGCAGCTTCGCGAGCGCTTCGAGCGTCGTATCGGGCCTCATGTGATCGTCCCGCTCGACGAGGACCGTTTTCCGACCCGACTGAGTCTCGACGGGCACGACCTCCGCGGAAAGGCGGCAGCTTTCCCACGCCGCCGCGGCGCGTCTCTGCGAGGAGAGCGCGTACTCGTCCTGCTCCTGCCGCGAGATTCCATACTTCGCCGCTACCCTGTCGGACGTCTGGGCCATGTAGAGGCCGCACCAGCTGTCGAGCAGCGCGACCATGAGCGAATCCTCGAGCTGCCCCTGGCCAAGCCTTAATCCCCGCCGCGCGCCGCGGATCACGTGCGGTGCCTGGGACATGTTCTCCATGCCGCCGGCAAGCACCGTCGTCGCCTCCCCGAGAAGGATCCGGTGGGCGCCCTGGACGATCGCCTCGAAGCCCGAGCCGCACAGCCGGTTGACGGTGAGCGCTGGAACCTCCTTCGGGACGCCGGACTTCAGCCCCACGTGCCGGGCGCCGTAGATCGCGTCGCCGGACGTCTGGAGGGCGTTTCCGAAGATGACGTGATCCACCTCGGCCGGATCCGTACCGGAGCGGGCGAGGGCCGCCTTCGCCGC
The DNA here is from genome assembly GCA_046717185.1 of Thermoanaerobaculia bacterium. Lineage (GTDB taxonomy): Bacteria > Acidobacteriota > Thermoanaerobaculia > UBA5066 > Gp7-AA6 > Gp7-AA6. The sequence goes on along the minus strand of JBKJVY010000028.1, from coordinate 2 downwards.
GA
>JBKJVY010000027.1:0-6127 GCA_046717185.1 Thermoanaerobaculia bacterium | reverse complement strand
CGTGCTCTTCGGGCTCGCCCTGATTTACCTTTTTCCGTAGCCCGGTTTCAGGACTTCACCGTGTCTCGCTTTTCCGGTTCCACTCCCGCGCGTGTCGGCTCGCCATGCGGATCACGCCGTAGATCGCGACGCAACAGAGGAACGCGAGCAGCAGGCCGGCGTCCATCTGGAGCGGCTGGTGACGCAGGCTCTCCGGAAGGGCGGGGAAGAGCACGAGGAAATAGATCGCGTTTCCGACCAGAACGGCGACCAGGTACTCGATCCATCGCCGCAAAGTCATTCCCGAAGTCTACCCTCGCGCCGCAGGGTGGTCACGGCCGGTGGGGCTAAGATTCGCTCGACCTAAGGAGGAATTTGCGCACGAAACGATGCGATTGAAAACGTTGATGGGAAGGGGCGTGCTGGCACTGGGAGTCCTGGTTCTCCTCGGGCCCGTGCCGTCCCTCGCGGAGACCGCGGCGCCCGTCCCTGCCGCCTCTTCCGCCCCCCTCACCCTCGCGGAAGCTCTCGCGCTCGCCGCCCGCAACAACGAGCGGTCGGGGATCGCCCGAGCGCGGGTCGAGCGGGCCCGGGCGCTCCGGCGGGCGGCCTATGCGACGCTCCTGCCGGACGTGAACGTGAGCGGGACCTTCACGCGGCGGTCGCGAGAGGTGACGCGGACGATCGACGACGAAGAGGTCGTCATTCAGGCCCTGAACGCTTTGTCGGGGGTCGCGACCGTGGATGCGACGCTGCTCGACGTGCGGGCGTTCCCCGTCGCGCGCAGCGCGACGCGCAGCCTCGAGGCGCAGGAGAACGCGTCGGTGGAGATTCGCCGCGCTCTCGCCTACGAGGTCGCCGAGACCTTTTTCAGCGTCCTTTCGGCCGAGCGGCTCCGCGACGCGGCAAGCCGGCGGATCGAGGTGGCGCAGGCGACGGTCTCCGATGCCCGCATCCGAATGGAAGCCGGCCTCGCTTCTTCGAACGACCATACGCGAGCCGAGCTGGAGCTCGCGACGGCGCGCCTGTCGCTCACCCAGGCGGAAAGCCTCGTCCGGACGGAGCGGTTGTCCCTGGGATACCTGATCGCGGTCCCGGCGGAACGCCCGCTCGTCGAGCCCGGGGCGGAGCCGACGGAGGGAGACGGCCTCGACGTCCTCGAACGAGTCGCGCTAGAATCCCGCGCCGATTTGAGGGAGCTCGCGCTTCGCGCGGAGGCGCTGCGCCTCCTCGCCCTCGAGCCGAAGCTGCGCTTCGTGCCGACGATGTCGCTGCGCGGCACCTATCGGGGCACGAACGAAGCGGGGCTCTCGGGGCGCGAAACCGACTGGAACCTCGCCGCTCTCTTTTCGTGGGAAGTGTTCGACGGGGGCGTTCGCTACGCTCAGGCCGCGGCGCGCGAGGCGGAGTACCGGGAGGCGCTGCTGACGGCCGACGCCCTGAAGCGGCAGATCGGCCTGGAGGTCCGGACCGCCAGCACCGACCTCGAGACCGCGCGGGCCGCCCTCGAACAGGCGGAGGTGCGAGCGCGAGTCGCCGAGCAGAACTCCCGCGAGGTGCGGGTCCGCTATTCGGAAGGACTGGCGACGGCGCTCGAGCAGGCGGACGCGACCGTATCGGCCTTCGAGGCCTCGGCGGAGCTTGCGCGCCAGCGCTTCACGCTCGGCGTCGCGCGGCTCTCCCTCTCGCAGGCTCTCGGCCGCTGGCCCGCCGACGCCGCGGCTCCGTCGGAAACGCACGCGACGGCGACGGAGCCGCTCGCTCCGTGAGACCGAGTCACTCGGTGACTCGGAGCGCGTTTGCCGCCATCGCGGCGGCCGGGCTGCTCCTTTCGGTCGCCTGCTCGAAGAAGGACGAGTCGGCGGACGGAGGCCGCGGAGGCGGGAGCCCTCTCGAGTTCCCCGTCGAGGTCGCACCGGTAGAGGCCCGTTCCGTCGAGTACAGCGTCTCCGCGGTCGGCTCCGTCGAGGCGTTCGAGCGCGTCGAGATCACTTCGCGGATCCCGGGCGCGGTCGAGCGAGTCCACTTCTCCGAGGGCGACGTCGTCGGGCCGGGGTCGCTCCTCGTCGAGATCGAACCGGAGCGGTACCGTCTCGTGGTCCGATCCGCTCGGGCGACGCTCGAAAAAGCCCAGGCGTCGGAGGCGGAGGCGATTACGGGACTCAAGCGCCGCGAGATGGTCAACGCGCAAAACCCGGCGCTCGTGAAGGAGGAGGATCTGGATACGTGGCGGACCCGCGTGAGCACCGCGCGAGCCGACGTCGCCCAGGCGCGGTCCGGGATCGGCCTCGCGGAGCTGAACCTGCGGGAGGCGTTCGTCCGCGCGCCCGCCGCCGGAGTGATCCAGACCCGCAATATCCAGACGGGGCAGTACGTCCAGCCCGGCGCGACGCTCGCGACGCTCGTGCGCCGGGAGCCGCTCCTTCTGCGTTTTCAGGTGCCGGAACAGGACGCCGCACGCATCCGGCCGGGAATGCGCGCCCGATTCAGCGTCCGCGAGAACTCGCGCCAGTACTCCGCGGAGCTCACCCACGTCGCGGCCTCGGCGGACTCGACGTCGCGAATGGTTCCGGTCACGGCGCGGGTGGACGACCCGGACCGCGCGGAGCTGCGGCCCGGGTCGTTCGCAGAGGTGACCGTGCCCGTCGGCTCAACGGTTGAGGCGCCCGTCATCCCGCAGGTCGCCGTCCGGCCGAGCGAGCGGGGCTTCCTCGCCTTCGTCGTCGAAGGGGACGTCGCCCGCGAACGGGAGCTCCAGCTCGGCCTTTCAACCGAGGACGGCCGGGTCGAGGTCCGGTCGGGCGTGAAGAAGGGTGAGAAGCTCGTCGTCCGCGGCGCGGAGGCTCTCAGCGACGGAGCGAAGGTGCGCGTAACGGGAGGCGAGGGCGCGGCGCCCGCCCCCTCCGCCGGGAGCTCGGAAGCGAAACAGTGAAGCTGACCGACGCCTGCATCGAAAAGCCGGTCTTCGCGTGGATGTTGATGGCGGCCACCGTCGTCTTCGGTGGAGTTGCGGCGTCGCGGATCGGCATCAGCCAGTTCCCGGACGTGGACTTTCCGACCATCTCCGTCGGCGTCACCTGGGAGGGCGCGGCCCCGGAAGTCGTCGAGAACGACGTCGTCGAGATCCTCGAAGAGGCGCTAATCCAGGTCGAAGGCGTCCGCTCCATAACCTCCTCGTCACGGCAGGGCGGCGCCTCGATCACGGTCGAGCTCGACCTCGCGCGAGACGTCGATCTCGCACTCCAGGACGTCCAGACGAAGGTTTCGCAGGCGCAGCAGAGGCTTCCGCGCGACATGGACCCGCCCGTCATCTCCAAGACGAATCCGGAGGATCAGCCGATCCTCTGGGTCGGCCTCTCGGGCGCGTTTCCGCAGCGCATGCTCTCGGACTACGCGCGGTATCGCCTGAAGGAGAAGCTCCAGACGGTACCGGGAGTCGGCGAGATCACCCTCGGCGGTTACCTCGAACGGAACGTCCGGATCTGGGCGGACGCCTCACGTCTCGACGAGAAGGGCCTGACCGTCGCGGACGTCATCGGCGCGCTGCGGCGCGAGCACGTCGAGCTGCCCGCGGGGCGGCTCGAGGGGGACGGACGCGAAGTTAACGTCCGCGTTCTCGGCGAAGCCGTCGATCTCGCGACGTTGCGACGGATCGTCGTGCGCGAGGTATCGGGCAGCCCGGTCTATCTGGAAGACGTCGCGATCGTGGAAGACGGCTTCGAGGACATCCGGCGCCTGTCCCGCGTCAACGGCGAGCCCGCCCAGGGTCTCGGCGTCCGCAAGCAGCGCGGAGCCAACGCCGTCGCGGTCGCGCGCGGGGTCAAGGCGATGCTCGCCGAGGTCGAAAAGACCCTGCCGGAGGGCATGAAGCTCGGCTTGACCTTCGACTCGACGAAGTTCATCGAGGAATCTGTTCACGAGATCCAGATCGAGCTCGCGCTCTCGATCCTTCTGACCGCGCTCGTCTGCTGGCTCTTCCTCGGCTCCCTCTCGAGCACGTTGAACGTGGTCCTCGCGATACCGATGTCGCTCCTCGGCACGGTCGCCGTCATCTACTTCCTGGGGTTCACGTTCAACACCTTCACGCTGCTCGCCCTTGCCCTCGCCGTCGGGATCGTCGTCGACGACGCGATCATGGTGCTCGAGAACATCTACCGCCACGGCGAGATGGGGAAAGGAAGGGTCCAGGCGGCCCGCGAGGGTACGAAGGAGATCACGTTCGCGGCGCTCGCCGCCACGCTCGCGGTCGTCGCGATCTTCATCCCGGTCGTCTTCATGAAGGGGGTCGTCGGCAAGTTCTTTCTCCAGTTCGGCGTAACGCTGTGCCTCGCGGTGCTCCTCTCCTACGTCGAGGCGATGACGCTCGCTCCCGCGCGGTGCGCCCAGTTCCTCGACACTTCGCGCGAGGGACGGGGCCGGATCGGCCGGCTCGTCGACCGGGGGTTCGAGCGACTCGCGGGACTCTACGGGCGCGCCCTGCGGTCCGGCTTGAAACGCCCCGTGCTCGTGCTCGTCTCCGCCGTCGTGCTCTTCGTCGCGGCATTTCTGGTCCTGAAGAACCTGCCGGGCGAGTTCGTCCCGTCGCAGGACCAGAGCCGTTTCCTCGTCCGCCTCCAGACGGCAGTCGGCTCCGACATCAACGAGACCGACAAGCTCCTCCGGCGCGCCGAGGCCTTCATGGACACCCGGCCGGAGGTCGAGCGCCACTTCGCGGTGATCGGCGGTTTCGGCGGCGGCGGACAGGTGAACACCGGCGTCCTCTTCGTCACGCTCGTGCCCCCTCGGGAGCGGAAGCTGTCGCAGCAGGAGTTTTCCGGCGTCGTCCGGAAGGGGCTGAACGCGATTCCCGGCATCCGCGCAGTCGTTCAGGACCTCTCGCAGTCCGGCTTCACGGCTCAGCGCGGCTTCCCGGTGGAGTTCTCCGTGCGCGGACCGGACTGGGACAAGCTCATCGCCGCGAGCGAGTCGATCAAGAACAAGCTCGCCGCGAGCGGCACGGTCGTGGACCTCGACACCGACTACCGCCTCGGGATGCCGGAGCTACGGATCCTGCCGGACCGCGCGCGGGCTGCCGACCTCGGCATCCCGATCGAAGAGCTCGCCACCACGTTGAACGCGCTCGTCGGCGGACTCCGGGTCGGCAAATACAGCTCCGCCGGGCGGCGGCTCGACGTGCGCCTCCGGCTGCTCGCGGCGCAGCGCACGCGGTCCCAGGACCTCGACCGGCTGCGCGTACGGAGCCAGTCGGGCGGACTCGTCCCGCTCTCGCTCCTCGTCTCGACCGAGGAGCGCCCCGCGCTCCAGGCGATCACCCGCCGGGACCGGGAGCGCGCGATCACGGTTTACGGCAACGTCGCCCCGGGACACTCCCAGGAGGAGGCGCTCGCCGAGGTCGAGAAGCTCTCCCGGGACATGCCGGACGGTTACCGCGCCGTGCTCGGGGGGGCGAGCGTCGCGTTCCGCGAGTCCATGTCTAGCCTCCTCTTCGCGCTCGTGCTCGGCATCATCGTCGCCTACATGGTGCTCGCCTCGCAGTTCAACTCGTTCCTCCACCCGGTGACCGTCCTCACGATCCTCCCGCTCTCGATCGCGGGCGCGGCGTTCGCGCTGTGGATCGCGGGGAAGAGCCTCAACATCTTCAGCATGATCGGACTCCTGCTGCTCATGGGGATCGTCAAGAAGAACTCGATCATCCTCGTCGACTATGCCAATCAGGCGCGCGCCGACGGCCTTGGCGCGCGGGACGCGATGCTGCGCGCCGGGCCGATCCGGCTGCGCCCCATCCTGATGACGTCGGTGGCGACGATGATGGCCGCCCTGCCACCGGCGCTCGGTCTCGGGTCCGGCTCGGAAATCCGGACGCCGATGGCGATCGCGGTCATCGGCGGGCTCATCGTGTCGACGGTGCTCTCGCTTCTCGTCGTGCCGGCGTTCTACGTCACGACCGACCGTCTCGTGACGAAGTTCCGGGGGAGACGCCGTCCGGCGCGCGCCGCCGTCACGGAGGCGGAGCGCCCCGCCGGGTCGTAGGTCGGAGGCTCACGTCGTCGGCTGAGCCGTCCCGGTCGCGCGCCCGATCAGCCGTAGAAGATTTCCGCCACCTCGAGCAGGTCCGGATCCACCGTCTTCAGGCTGCCGACCGCTTCCG
>JBKJVY010000026.1:0-8053 GCA_046717185.1 Thermoanaerobaculia bacterium | reverse complement strand
GCGCAGAACTACTCGGAGCTGGCGAACACCTTCCAGACGATGGTTTCGAGCTTGCGGGTCAACCCGAACTCGCAGCACGGTCGGGGGACGGCCTCCAGCACCTGGCCGTAAGAGGGGAATAGAAGAGGGGTCAACGCTGAAAAGCTGAATTTGTGCCACAGCTGAATTCAGGCCTGGCACGAATTCAGGAATTCAGCGTTGACCCTAATACTTGAGGCGCAGGACCGTCGGGGGTGCGCCGTCGCGCGGCACGATAACGAAGAGGTCGTCGAACTGGGCCGAGGGGATCTCGATCTTCTCGAGGTGCCCGAGCGCGGCGAGGATCTCGGGCACGGTGTTCGAGTGACCGACGACAAGAACCATTCCGGAGGGCGCGTCCTTCTTCAGGCGGTCGACGAGGAGCCGGGGCGCGGGCTTTCCGTCGGCGTCCCGAGGGGCATAAGTGCGGATCTCGAGCTTCCGGGCGCGCGCGAGCGGTTCGGCCGTCTGGCGGGCGCGGTCCGTTTCGGTGGCGTAGATCCCGGTGATGCCCGAGTCCCGCAGGATTTCGGCGAGGCGCTCTGCGCGGGCGCGCCCCGCCACGGAGAGGGGGACTCCGACCTCGTTCGCGTCCGTCGCCTTCTCCGCGTGACGGACGAGAAAGATCGCGGTTTGGGCGAGCGCGGCGTCCGCGAGGGCGGCGAGAAGGAGTGTGACGGCGAGGCGCAGCTTCATGCGAGCTCCCATAGTTGTTTCGACGCCGAAACTAACACGATGCGATACATTTCTTGGCCGAATGAGAGGTCCGGATGAAGGCGATCCACGGCCGTTTTCGCTTCGCTCTCCTCTATGCCGCTGCGGGTGTCCTGCTCGTCTCGTCGACCGCGGCCGCCTTGCCTGAAAAGTCCGTCACAGCCCGGCGCGGCAAACCGCCCACCGTCGCCGAAGCGAAGGCGTTTACCGAGGAGGCGGAGGCGAAGCTCCTCGCGCTCTACGAGGAGGCAGGCCGCGCCGGCTGGGTCCAGGCCACCTACATCACCGACGACACCGAGATCCTCGCCGCCAAAGCCAACGAGCGCGCAATCGCGGCCGGCGTTGAGTACGCCAAGGAAGCGACGCGGTTCGACAAGCTGAAGCTTCCGCCCGACGTCACCCGCAAGATGCGGCTTCTGAAGCTCGGCCTGACCCTCGCGGCGCCCTCGAATCCGAAGGAGAGCGAGGAGGTGACTCGCCTCCAGGCCTCGCTCGAGGGCATGTACGGCAAGGGGAAGTACTGCCCCCAGGGGAAAGAGAAGTGTCTCGACCTGCAGGACATCACCAAGATCATGACCGAGAGCCGGGACGCGGCGCAGCTCCTTGACGTCTGGCGCGGCTGGCATTCCATCGCGATCCCGATGAAGCCGGAGTACACGCGTTTCGTCGAGCTCGCCAACAAGGGCGCGAAGGAACTCGGCTTCGCCGACTCCGGCGCCATGTGGCGATCCAAATATGACCTGCCTCCCGACGCGTTTGCGAAAGAGGTCGACCGGCTCTGGGAGCAGGTCAAGCCCCTCTACATGTCGCTCCACTCCTACGTCCGCTGGAAGCTGCGCGAGAAGTACGGCGACATCGTTCCGGCGAACGGCCCCATCCCCGCGCACCTCACTGGCAACATGTGGGCGCAGGACTGGTCGAACATCTACGACCTGGTCGCGCCGAAGGGCGCCGACCCCGGATTCAACCTGACCGAGATCTTGAAGGCGAAGAAGGTCGACGCGAAGGAGATGGTTCGCTACGGTGAGCGCTTCTTCACGTCGCTCGGGTTCGAGCCGCTGCCCGAGTCCTTCTGGGAGCGGTCGCTTTTCACGAAACCGCGCGACCGGGAGGTCGTCTGTCACGCGAGCGCCTGGGACGTGGACAACGTGAACGACCTGCGGATCAAGATGTGCATCGACACGACCGCTGAGGACTTCTCGACGATTCACCACGAGCTCGGGCACAACTTCTACCAGCGCGCGTACAACACGAAGCCGGGGCTGTTCCGCGACAGCGCCAACGACGGCTTCCACGAGGCGGTCGGCGACACGATCGCGCTCTCGATCACCCCCGAGTACCTCGTGAAGGTCGGGCTCCTCGACAAGGCGACCGACCCCTCGAAGGACATCGGCCTCTTGATGAGCCGCGCGCTCGAGAAGCTCTCGTTCCTGCCCTTCGGGCTCCTCGTCGACCGGTGGCGATGGAAGGTCTTCTCGGGAGAGATAAGGCCCGCCAACTACAACGCGACGTGGTGGGAGCTTCGCACGCGGTACCAGGGGATCGCTCCGTCCGTCGAGCGCACGGAGAAGGACTTCGATCCGGGCGCGAAGTACCACATCCCGGCGAACGTCCCGTACACGCGGTACTTCCTCGCCGCGATCCTCCAGTTTCAGTTTCATCGGGCGCTGTCGGAAGCAGCCGGGTGCACCGGTCCGCTCCACCGCTGCTCGATCTACGGGAGCAAGGAGGCGGGAAGGAAGTTGAACGCGATGCTCGAGGTCGGCCTCTCCAAACCGTGGCCGGACGCCCTCGAAGCGATCAGCGGCAAGAGGGAGATGGACGCGACCGCGATCCGGGACTACTTTGCGCCGCTCCAGAAGTGGCTCGACGAGCAGAACCGTGGCAAGCCGGTGGGGTGGTAGCGCCCCTTCACCACATCGTCAGCCCCAGCTCCTTGCGGAAATGCGCGTCGGCGTTTCCGTGGCGGTTCCAGTAGTCGAGCAGGAGACTCCCCGTCGCGGTCGCTTTCGTCGTCAGCGGCGGACTTCCGTCGAATCCGCCCGGCCCGGTCTCCTCCCAGGACCGAATCCGCCAGGGAAACGCCTTTTCGAACCGGATGACGAGCCGGCGCGGGATGCCGTCGTACTCGAGCGCGTAGACGCTTTCGGCCCCGTCGGTTTTGAGGCTCGCCCGCGCCTTCTCCGGCCGCACCGGCTTGTGCCAGAGACGGGCGTACTGCAGGCCCGGGACGATCGAGATCGCGCCGGACGGGAGGGTTTCCGGAGCGAGCCGGATACGCGTCCAGATCTCGTCCTCGAGCCAGGCGGCCGGGAAGCCGAACGCGCGGTCCCCCTCCTCCTCGAAGTAGGATCGCGACACGCCTTCCTGGCGCGGCCCGCGCCGGTTCAACTGCGTGAACGTCAGGCCGCACCACTCCTGCGACGACGAGGCGACCTTCAGCGTGCTCGAGCGCTGAAAGTCGACCGGCGTGAACGTCGAGGTCATGAGCGAGTAGGGGTAGATGCCGGTGAAGAACTTCCGCATGGAGTTCAACTTCAGGACCGAGACGCCTTTCGACGGGTCGCCCCGCTCGAGCTTGACCTGTTTGTCGGCGAGGAAGGGCTCGGTCACGAAGATCAGGACCGCCTCTCCCCGGTGCGTCTCCCCGTAGCGCGCCTGGTCGAGGGCGTAGCGGGTGATCTCCGCTTTCCCCTGGTACCAGTAGCTCCCGAAACGCTTCGGGTCGAAGCCCGCCGGGGTCGGGTCCGCCGCCGCCCGCCAGCCCGGCAGAACGGCCACAACCACCAATAATCCGAGCAAAACGCGGCGCATCGATCCTCCTTTGGGGTCAGGTCTCCACTTACCACTTTATGGGCAAGCAAAGTGACTAATGGAGACCGGGGCCCATTCATTTCAAACGCCGAGGCCCCCGGGTGCGTCGAAGTGAGTGACGGGAGGCGGAGACGATCTGCTTAACTTCACAGGGCAAAAGGAGGTCTGCCTGGGCGAGCCGGAACCCCCGACCCCTCCCGCCGGAACGGACGAAGCGCTCCTCGAAGGCTGCCGCGCGGGCGATCTGCGGGCGTTCGAGGAGCTCTACGAAAGGCACGCGTCACGGATGAAGTCGATCGCTCGGAACCTGCTCCACGACGTCGCCGACGCCGAGGACGCGGTCCAGGAGGCGTTTCTAAAAATCTATCGAGGAGCGAAGACGTTCCGCGGCAGCGCGGCCTTCTCGACGTGGGCCTACCGCGTGCTCGTCAACACCTGCTACGACGTCCTCCGGCGCCGCGGCACCCGGCCCTCCGGCCCGTCCCTCGACGCCGCCGACGCCGCGCCGCTACCCGCCGCTACCGGCTCGGATCATCCGCTGCGTCTGGCGCTCGAGACGGCGGTCGGCCGCCTGAATCCGAAGCACCGCGCCGTGTTCCTGCTCTTCGAGGTGGAGGGCTTCAGCCACGGCGAGATCTCGCGGATCCTCGGGATTCCCGAAGGGACGTCGAAGACTTTTCTCTTTGGCGCGAAGAAAAAACTCCAGCGATGGCTCGCGCCGTCCCCGGCGCCGGCCCGGATGGCGAGGCCGTGAGCGCGATGAGCCCTGTCTGCCGGCGGCTCGACTCCGCCCTCGAGAGCACGGACCGGGCGGCGCTCGCCGCGACGCGCCCGCACGCGGCCACTTGCACGCGGTGCGGCGAACGGTTGAGCGCCTTCGACGAAATCTCCGCGGCCGCGCCCGGCCTGAAGAAGAGCTGGGAGAGCCCCGAGCTGTGGCCGCGGATCCGCGAGTCCCTCGCGCGCGAGGCGTTCGTCTCCGCCGCGCGGCCCGCCGGAGAACGCCCGCCGCGCACGGCGACCACCTGGCCGACATGGCTGCCGATCGCCGCGATCGCGACGCTTTTCCTCGTGTCGTTCGTGGGGCTTCAGGTCTTCCGGCCGAGCCTCGGGGACCGGCAGATCTTCGGAGTGCGCCCGCTGCCGAAGGATCCGCTCCTGACCGATATCGCGCTCGACGACGTCGAACGCAGCGAGGCGGATTACGTGCGGTCGATCGAGAACCTCTCGAAGCTCGCGCGGCCGCGGCTGGACGCCGCGGAAGCGACGCCGCTTCTCCTTTCCTATCGGGAGAAGCTCCAGCTGCTCGACAGCGCCATCGCGGACCTCTCCGGTGAGATCCGCCAGAACCGATACAACACCCACCTGCGCCGTCAGCTCCTCGGGATGTACGCCGAGAAACAGCGGACGCTGCGCGACGTGATGAAAGGGGCCAGCTCATGAGACTCCACGGGAAACGGGAAAGGGGAAGGGGGAAACGAGGTGGACGCGCCGGGATTGCGGCCCTCCTGGTCCTGCTGTCTGCCCCGGCGTTCGCCGACTCGCCCGCCGACCGGGAGGAATTCAAGAAGTCCTTCGAGAAGACGGTCGCGCTCAAAGCGGGGCAGCGGCTCCGGATCGAACACTCGAACGGCACGATCCGGATCCGCACGCACCGCGAGCCCCGGGCGACGATCACGGCGGCGATCCGGGTTTCCTCCTCCGACCGCGAGCGCGCGGCGCGCTTCGCCGAAGAGATCCGGATCGACGTGTCGGAAGGGCCCTCGGGCGTGTCGATCGTGACCCGCTATCCCGAGAAGAAGTGGAGCCTCCTGGGGCGGGGCTTCGTGTCTTACTCCGTCGACTACGACATCGCGATGCCCGAGACGGCGCCGCTCGAGGCCCGCAACAAGTTCGGCAGCGTGGAAGTCATGGGGCTCAAGGCGTCCGCGGACGTCAAGAACTCCAACGGCTCGATCGACTTCCGCCAGGGGAAAGGATCGCAGCGGCTCGAAAACTCCTTCGGGAAGATCGACCTCATCGGCAATGAGGGGGACGCGATCGTCGTGAACAGCAACGGCGGGGTGACCGTCGCGGACCTGAAAGGCGCGCTCGACCTCTCGAACCGGTTCGGCGGCGTCTCAGTCACGCGTTCGAGGGGACGCAGCCGGATCTCCAACAGCAACGGGAACGTCCTCCTGGATGGATCGAACGGCCCCGCGGAGATCACCTCGTCGTTCGGCTCCGTCGTCGTTAAGAACTTCGAGGGAGACGTGAGCGTCCGGAACAGCAACGGGTCTATCGAGGCCGTGAACATCGGCGGCAATGCGGACCTCGCGAGCTCGTTCGCCGGGATCCGCTTCTCCGACGTGCGCGGTTCGGTCACGTGCAACGGAACGAACTCGCGCGTCGCGGGCGCTCGAGCGGGGAAGACCGTCACCGTCCGGAACACGTTCGGCGCGGTCGAGATCACCGACGCGGACGGCGTTGACATCGAGAACTCGAACGGGAAGATCGTCGTGCGCGGGATCCGGGGCGGCGCGATCCTGACGACGAGCTTCGGGGCGATCGACGCCGCGGACGTTCGCGGCAACGTGACCGCGGTGAACTCGAACGCCCCCGTGAGCCTCATGGACATTGGAGGGTCGGCCGACGTGCGGACCGGCTTCGGAAAGGTCTCGCTCACCCGGATTCACGGGAGCGCGAAGGTCTCCTCGGACAACGGCGGCGTCGCGCTACTCGACATCCGGGGGCCGGCGACGGTCAAGACGAGCTTCGGTCTCCTCGATGCGACGCGGGTCGAGGGAAACCTCGTGGCGGAGAACTCGAACGGCGCGATCAAGGCGTCCGCGATCCGCGGCTCCGTCGACGTGCGGACGTCCTTCGGCGCCGTGAACGTGGACGGCGCGCGCGACCGCGTGGAGGTGACGAACCAGAACGGCGCGGTCGAGGTGACCGGCCTTCCGTCCGGGTGCACGCGGCTCGCCGTCACGACGTCGTTCGCGCCGATCCGCATGTACCTGCCGGAGGGCGTCGGCTACACCGTCGCGGCACGGACCTCGTTCGGTAAGATCAGCACGCAGATTCCGGTCGGCGTTTCCGGCTCGGTCGGGGGCGAGTCGCTGAACGGGAAGATCGGCGACGGTCGCTGCGAGCTGACACTCACGAACAGCAACGGAAACATCGACCTGTTGCGGGGGACGGCGAAGTAAGCGTCGGGCCTGTGGGTCAGGTTTTGACCTGACCCCTCCTTCGCTGATCTCGGTCCGAAGAGGTTTCAGCGCCGGTACTGCTTGTACTTCGGCTCCTGCGCAAGCGCATGGCGCGAGAGAAAGTCCCATGCCCGGCGATTGATCTCCGGCGAGCGCCCGTAGTAATCGTGCGTGTGGTTCGGAATCTCGTGGAGCTCGGCCGGGAACCCCCGCGCGACGAGCGCGTCGCGAGTGGCCTCCACGTTCGAAACGGGAAAGAGCGGGTCTCGGCTCCCCACGACGAGCAGAATCGGAGTCTTGCGGGTCGCGTATCCGAAGACCGAGTGGTACTGGATCTGCAGCACACCCGCATGCGCCACGGCGGCGGCGAAGTACTCCGATTCGAGCGAGGCCATCGTGAGGGCAAAGACCGCGCCCGCGGAGTGCCCGAAGAGGTAGATCCGCCGCCCGTCGATCGGCAGGTCCCGGCGCGTTTCCTCGACGAGGTCGTGGAGGAACGCCGGTCCGTCGTCGTCGATGTTCCAGACCTCGCGGTTCGTCGCGTCCGGCCCGACGAGGACGATTCCCTCTTTCTCCGCAAGCTTCTTCCACTTGTCGACCAGTATCCGTCCGTCGCGCCCGGAGCCGTGGAGCGTGACGAGGAGAGGCGCCGGCGGTGCGTCGGGCGCACGCTCCGGGACGTACAGGTAGTAGGTTCGAGTTTTCCCGTCGGAGACGAGCGTGCGCTTCTCGATCTTCGGCTTTGCCCCGAGAGCCTGCGTCGCCGGCAGCGCGAGGACGACCGCGAGCACCAGCGAAGCGCATCTCATCCGACCGGATGGTACCCGGACGCGGCCTACGGCGCCTGAGTATCAAACAGTATCAAACAGGGTCAACGCTGAATTCCTGAATTCGTGCCATAGCTGAATTCAGCCCTGGCACAGATTCAGCTTTTCAGCGTTGACCCTACAATGCGCGCCATGGTCGAGGGACGTCCGGTCGCCGAGGCGCCGCCGCACGCGGGCGGCGAGGACGAGCTCGTCCCGCTCGACCCGGACCATCCCGGCTTCCGGGATCCGATCTATCGCCGACGGCGCAACCAGATCGCGCGGCTCGCGCTCGACTACCGGGCCGGCGACCCGCCGCCGGAGGTGAAGTACACCGACGCGGAGCACTCTGTGTGGCGTACCGTATGGGAGCACCTCGCGCCGCTCCACGCGTCGAACGCCGTAACCGAATGGCGGCAGGGCGCGGCGGAGATCGACCTCGCCCAGCGCTTCATCCCGCAGCTCGCGAAGGTCAACGAGGATCTCACTCGCAGCCCCGGCATCGAGATG